>CAYRZX010000049.1:0-26732 GCA_964428665.1 uncultured Gemmatimonas sp. | reverse complement strand
GCCTGTGCCATCATCTGCTGGAGAAAAGCAGCGGTTTAGAGATAGGTTCTAAGTGTCAGCGATATAGACGTTCCCTTTTATATCCACAGCCACGCCAATCGACCCGGACAGGGCGGCCAGCGCCGCCGGTCTCCCGTCCCCTGAAAAACCCGCAACGCCTGTCCCTGCAACGGTCGTGATGATCTCCGGGCCTTCCTGGGCCGCTGACGTCCCCACACCCATCCCACTTAACGCAATTGTTGCGGGGTTTCCTGCTGTGCTGTAGACAATGAAGAGGGAAGCGGACTTCAATCCTACGGATCTGGGAGCAAACGTCACGGTCACGATCTGGCTCTGCCCTGCTGCAACTGTGGCCGTCGTCGGGGACGCCGTGAACTGGGTTGCATCTGTCCCACCTACCGCAATTCCTGTGATTGACAGACTCTCTGTCCCCACATTCGAGATCGTGAACGTCTTCCGCGAGGTCGCCCCCACCTGTGTGCCCTCAAATGTCAGCAGTAGCGCCGACAGGCTGATAGATGGGCCACTGACACCCGCAGGAGGACCGATGCTACCCGTGGCCCCCAACCCCTCCACCAGGCGGATGCGGTGATTGCCAAATTCGACGATGTAGAGGTTCCCCTTGGTGTCCACCGCCACGCCACGCGGGTTACCCAAACTGGCCAGCGTCGCCGGTCCACTGTCCCCCAAAAAAGAACCTCCGCCCGCAACGGTCGTGATGACCCCGTCCGGCCCCACACGACGAACGCGGTGATTGTTGAAGTCGGCGATGTAGAGGCTGCCTCTGGCGTCCACTGCCACACCAGACGGAGCACTCAACTGCGCCTGCGTCGCCGGTCCACTGTCCCCCAAAAAAGAACCTCCGCCCGCAACGGTCGTGATGACCCCGTCCGGCCCCACACGACGAACGCGGTGATTGTTGAAGTCGGCGATGTAGAGGCTGCCTCTGGCGTCCACTGCCACACCAGACGGAGCACTCAACTGCGCCTGCGCTGCCGATCCCCCATCCCCCGAAAAACCCGCAACACCCGTCCCTGCAACAGTCGTGATGACCCCGTCCGGCCCCACACGACGAATCCGGTGATTGGCCCTGTCAGCGATGTAAATATTCCCCTTCTCATCAGGGGCCATGCTGGACGGAAAGCTCAATCGGGCCTGAGTAGCCGGCCCATCGTCTCCTGAAAAGGACTCGCGATCAACCGCTACAGGTCCCCTTCCTGCTATGGTTGTGATGATCCCCGGCCCCGCCTGTGCCGTCAGGTGACCCGGAAGCGCGAACCCGAGGGCCGCGAAAGACATCCAAACCTCTAAAGCCTGTTTACACCCACGTCTTTTCCGCATGTTCAATCTCCTCCCCCTTCCCTCCAAAATCGCCGCCGCTATGGTATATCTTCTCTCACTGAGGCAAACGTCATACCAACATTGAATAGGGTGAGGACCTGCTGAGGATTGAGATTGTGGTACAAAGAGTTACGAGACACCACACATTCGGCTGTGAATTCCCTTAAAGCGTTACCCCCCTCAGAAAACTTCACTATGTCTCAGATTTCTGAGGGTCACGATCAAAAATTTTAGGATGCCCAATTTTTGAACAAAAAAAGAAGCCGCACCTGTCCGGATGCGGCTTCTGCGCGATAATCCCCGACTGCGGGAAGCAGATCGCTCCATCTCAACTCTCGAATCTCGACCTCCTGAGCGCCTACGGCTCTTTCACATAGGCCTCCAGGCTAAAGTATCTCTCCCCGGAGTCGCACAGGATCGTCACCACCCGCTTCCCCGGCCCCAGCCGCCGGGCCACCTGTAAAGCGATCGCCACGTTGGCCCCGGCGGAGACCCCCACCAGCAGCCCCTCCTCCCGCGACAGTCTCCGCGCCATCCCGAACGCCTCCTCCTCCTCCACGGTCACGACCTCGTCGATCACGTCCCGGTTCAGGATGGACGGCACAAACCCCGCCCCGATCCCCTGGATGTTGTGCAGGCCCGGCCTGCCTCCCGACAGGACCGCCGAGGCCGCCGGCTCCACGGCCACGACCAGGATGTTCGGGTCGCGCGCCTTCAGGACCTCCCCCACGCCCGTGACCGTCCCCCCCGTGCCCACCCCTGCCACGAAGGCGTCCAGCCGCCCCTCCGTGGCCTCCAGGATCTCGCGGGCCGTGGTCCGCCGGTGCGCCTCCGCGTTGGCCGGGTTGTCGAACTGCTGCGGCATGAAGCAGTCGGGGCCCTGCGCGACGATCTCCTGCGCCCTCCGCACGGCCCCCGGCATGTCCTCCTGGCCGGGCGTGAGCGCCACCTCGGCCCCGTAGCTGGCCAGGATCTGCCGCCGCTCCAGGCTCATCGTGTCGGGCATCGTCAGGACGAGACGGTAGCCCTTCGTGGCCGCGGCCAGGGCCAGGCCGATGCCCGTGTTCCCGCTCGTCGGCTCCACGATCCTCATCCCCGGCCTCAGACGCCCGTCCCGCTCCGCCGCCTCGATCATCTCCCGGCCGATCCGGTCCTTCACGCTCCGGCCGGGGTTGAAGAACTCCACCTTGCAGCAGACCTCGGCCATGTCAGGCTCCACGACACGACTCAGGCGGATCAGGGGCGTGTCCCCGATCAGGTCCAGGATGCTGTCCACAACGGCGTTCGGTTTGGGCATGATATCTATTTTATGGATATTGTAGGGGCGACCGGCCGGTCGCCCCTACGTGGGTTTCCCTGCGGCCTCGATCGCCCTCTTCCCCAGGATGCGGATGTCCTCGGCGATGTCAGAGCTGTCCAGGTCCTGGGCCGTGCACCACCGGCACCCCTCCGTCTCCTGGACGCAGGGGATAAGTTCTCCGCCCACGGCACGCCCGAAGTAGATCAGGTCGATGTGCTCGTGCCCCTCCTCGATCCTCTCCAGCAGGATGCAGACCGGCTGCGCCAGGACGCGCACAGGCCCTATCTCCGACGGAGGCGACAGGAGTTCCACCTCCAGCCCCGTCTCCTCCCGGACCTCCCGAACGGCCGCGTCGCAGGGCAACTCGTTCGGGTGGATGTGGCCGCCGGGGGGGAGCCACATGCGGATCTTTTTGTGGTAGATCAGGAGCGTCCGCCCGCCCTGGACCACGAACGTCGTGGCCGTGAAGTCGCGTGTGAGGGTCTCCATAGCGTTGTAATATAACAGAATTTTCCTTTGCGCGAAAACGCATTATTGGTTTAATTTATAGAGTCTCAGGGCGACACATCCCTGCTGCAACCAACGACACGTTGAACCCACATATATCAGGAGGTGCTGTAAACATGGCGACCCCCAAGATCATCGCCTACCTCAAGCCGGTCTGCGGCTGGAGCAACGGCGTGCGGGCTATACTCAAGAAGTATAACCTGGAATACGAGGACAGGGACATCATCAACGACCCCCGGCAGTACCACGAGATGGTCACCAAGAGCCGTCAGCCCCTCTCCCCCTGCGTGGAGATCGACGGGGCCATGCTGGCCGACGTGAGCGGGGACGAGGTCGAGGCCTACCTGCTGGAGAAGGGTCTCGCGCAGCCGTCCGGCGTCAGGCCCGACGTGCCCACCGACCAGCCCTGCGCCGACCACGGGACGCCCGTCAACGCGCCCTCGATGTTCCGCAGATAGAGCACAGGCGCACAGCAGATGAAAGAAGAGGTCCGACAGGAATCCTGTCGGACCTCTTTGTTATGAGATGTTGCCACGTTTTACATCATATCGGGAAGCTGGACCTCCTCCCATTTCCCGTCCTTCTGCACCTCGAACTTGTCGGGGGCCAGGGAATGCCCGTAGACCGTCCCGGTCACCCGCACGGCCTGCTCGCCGTAGTCTGCAATCGCCGGGGCCGCGACCAGCAGGGTGTAGACCTCGCTCGTCCCCTTCTTCAGGACGCCCATCGGGATGCCGCTCCTGGCGCACTTGGCCGCGCACTTGGCGTGTTTCTCCCCCGACATGTTCATCTCGAGGTAGCACTTCATGTCCACCAGCGACCCTTCGACGGTCACCTTGCCCGCCTTCTTCTCCTCCTTCTTCCCCTCCCCCGCCAGCGGCAGGGAAGAGGCCGTCAGGATGAAGACGCCGGTCAGCATCAGGGTCATCCATTTACGCATCTACGTTCACCTCCTTTCCGGTCAGCAGATTGCAGGGGCGCAGAGGTCGGCGCCCCGCTTTGCGATGTCCTCTATTTGAGAGAGAAGAGGTCCGTGTCCGGGTGAAAATCCGCCCACGCGAACCAGTAGGCGTTCACGTGAGGCAGCTGGCGGAGCTGCGCCCCGCCGTCCCCTCGCCCGGTCAGCAGGTTCCAGGTCCTGCCGGCCCCGTCCGTGATGCGATGTCCCTGAGGAGGATGGGGAAAGCTCAGGACCGATCCGTCCTCTGCCCTCCGCACGTAGACCGCCGAAGCCAGGGCCTCCCGGTCGTGAAACACGAGCACCGGCGTGTCCGAAACGTCGTCCTGAAGGATCGACTTCTCCTTGAACGCCTTGAGCGGATAGGCCTTCGCCCGGTCCCCCACCAGCACGCCCACGACCCTCTCCTTCACCTTCAGGCGGCGGTCCCTGCGCTCCGGCGCAAACAGGCCGGTCCGGCCCGAGCGGTGGTAGTCGTCGTAGGTGTCCTCCTCTTCATCCTCGCGCCCCCCCACGGAGAGGATGAGGGTCTCGGGGTGCTCCGCCCGCCACTCCTTCCACCGCACCCTCGGCAGGGAGGTCAGCATCCGGAGGCGCGCGCCCTGCTCCGGCCCCAGGATAGCCTCCCCGGTGAAGTGGGACCAGAAAGCGCCGGTCTGGTGATCGTACATCACCAGGGCGTTGCGCCAGAGCTTCCCCGTCACGCCGAAGGTGTGAATGTTTCCGTTGAGCCTGCGACTATACACGATAGCCGTGCCGCACAGCGGTCACCAGGTCGCGGCAATGGGCTCCCCGCCCACCGTGTCGTTGACGATCTCGTGGCCGTTCAGGAGGCGCAGGGCGTAGGCGTGGCTCTCCCCGTTGATAGACACGCCGATGACCGGAGCGTCCCCCTCGATCCTGGCCCGGTCCGCGGGCACGAACTCCGGCCTCAGGATGGCCGGGATGGCGTCCATCTCCAGAACGGTCTGGATGCCCATCTCCTCCTCCTGTCTCGGACGGCCGTCGGCCTGCGCCCCAGGCAGCCCGGCCAGAAGGGCGAGGAAGGCCGTAAACAGCGTGCAGCGACAAAGGTATGTCAAAAATCGGTTGCCCATGTCGTTTGAGATCAGCAGCACCCGCCCCCGTTGTAGTGGTAGGTGGGCGGCGTCACGAAGATGTCCTCCCGCCCCAGCCCCTCGAACCATCGAGCCGTCTTGTCGCAGACCGGGAGCGGGACGTCGGGCGTAACCACGTGCCCTTTCCCGTCGTCGAACGCCCCGGCGCCCGTGAAGATGGCCGTCCGTCCGGTGAAGATGCACGGGCCGTCCGGCGGAACCGGGTCGTTGAACGCCGCGATCTCCACGCTCTCCAGCAGGATGTCCTCCTCCACCCCGTAGCGCCGGCGGTCCAGCAGGCGGTAGGGACGCCGGCCGCGCACCTCCACGGTCCCGAACCCCGCGCCCGTGATGCGGGAGAGATAGTCGTCCAGCGGCAGCGCCCCGGACAGACAGGCGGCCCGGAGGCGCTCGTCGGCCCGGAGGCGCGCCGGGATGGGGGACTGCGCCACCGGGTCGGAGATGACCAGCGCCCCGCGGGGCCGGAGGGCGCGCCGCATCTCCCGCAGGGCCAGGTCCAGATCCTCCTCCTCGAAGATGTTGAACAGGCAGTTCTGCGCGGCCAGGTCCGCAGACCCGTCGGGCACGGGCAGGTCCAGGGCGTCCCCCTCCACCAGCGTGACGAAGGAGGGGTCGAACCAGGCGTTCTCCCCGGCAGCCACCTCGAAGTTGGCGCGGGCCTTCTCCAGCATCTCCGGGACGCTGTCCACGGCGATGACGGACCCCGGCCTCCGCGTGAAGTAGGCGAACTGCAGGGCCTCCATCCCGCCCCCCACGCCCACGTAGAGGACCGTCATGTCGGGCCGGAGGTCCTGGAGATGCACGGTGGTCCCGCACCCGTAGTTCATCCCCAGCATGGCCTCCGGGATGGACAGGCCGGGGAGCTGATAGGGCCTGGACGTGGTGCAGCAGAGCGCCTTCTGGGGCGCGAGCGCCGCCTCCCGGTAGACTTCACGCGCAGTTTCGAGATAGCTCATGTCTTACCTCTACCTGTTGAACGGATCGCCCGAATGCTTGAACACGTAATCCCTCCCGTTCGCAGGACTCAGGGCGGCGCTGTGGCAACTACTGCACATGCCGTCCATCAGGTTGGCCCCCCGGCCCGCGACGGCCCCCGTGGCAGGCTCCAGCATGAACCACTCCCAGCCCCCGCCCCTCTCGTTGAACCTCCCCCCGCGCTTGACCATGGCCGTGATCTCGACCGCCTGGGCGTTGTCGGTCACCGCCTTGAGGAGGATCGTGCCTGTGGGGTAGCCCTGGTCCCGCGTGTCCGGGTTCGCCAGGGGCTGCTTCTTGTAGACGCGCCGGACGGCCTGCGGCCGGTGCGCTGTCGGACCCAGCAGGGGATGGGTGCCGGTCCGCTCGTCGATCCGGGTCCAGTCTTGATACCCGGCAAAGTCCCTTTCGCTCGCCACGTATTCGGCCGGGTGCGGGAACACCATGTCCGCCCCTCCCGCCTGAGACCGCGCCGCGGCGTGGCAGCCGTTGCACATCCCGTCCATCATCTCGGCCCCGCCCCGGCCCAGGACCTCGGAGCTGCCGGGCGCCAGCGCAAACCACTCCCATCCGCCGCCCTGGGGGTTGAAGCCCCCGCCCCGCTTGACCATGGCGAAGACGCCGCCCGCCTCGGCGTACCGCTTCTGGCCGTTCTCCCAGGTGAAGGTCTCCTTCACAATGATGGACCCCTTCGCGTACTCCCCACCTGTCAGAGCGGCTGCGGCGTTCTTGAAGACGCGCCGCGCATAGGCGTTGAGCGCGCTGTTGTGGGCCGTCCCGGAGGCGGGGTTGGCCGAGCCGATCGTGTAGTCCACGGCCTGCCAGTTCATATAGCCGACAAAATCCCGCATCTGGGCGATAAACGCCTCAGGCTCGGTCAGGGAGGATACGGAGAGGATGCTGCAGAGCCTGCCCACCGGAAGGTCCAGCTCGATCTTCTGCCCCCCGTTGATGGGGACGCTGCTCCACATCCCCACGACCTCGCCGGTCGCAGGGTTGGTCGCCCGCACGCGATACAGGCCGTTGACCCCGATGCGCCGGAAGTCCTGGACCTCCTCCGCGATCCCGACCTCCGCCCGCCCATTCGCGTCGGTCAACCCCGTCCAGCGGTAGTCCGGGACGCGCCCGGAGATGGCCCGGGAGAACCCCACCTGCACGCCCGCCACCGGCGCGGCGTTCCGGGTTACCGTGGCCACGATCACGACCCGGCCCTGGGAGACCTCCTGCTGAACCGCGACCTTATCCAGCCGGAGCGGCCCTGATGGACCACCCTCCGGCCCCACGGCCGACACGCCGCCTCTCGGATCACTGCATCCGGTCACCCCCATTCCTGTGACAACTGCGAATACCCCCATCCGTCGTAACGTCTGCTTCAACATCACCTGCTCCTCTTCTTGGCCCTCCCCTCCTTTCTCAGACTTGGCGTTGAGGATTGCCCCGACAGAACTGGGTTTGGGTTAACCTATCTCCTTATAGCCATCACCTCCTTCCGATTTCTCCCACGCCTTATGAGACGACCTCGAAAGTCAGGTCGCGTCCGTCCACTGTGCGGTTGTAGGGGATGGCCAGCAGCCCCTCCTTATACCAGACGATCAGGATGGCCCGGCCGTCCAGGGTCTCGTTGAGCGCCGCCCGCTCCCCCATCGCCTTGAACGGATAGGCGCGGGGGGCGCCGTTGATGCCCATCAGACCCAGGACCACCTCCTTCGGGTGGTAGAGCTTTGCCAGGGCGTTCTTGTTGACATCCTGGGCCAGCGGAAAGAAGATGTCGCCGTCCTGTCGGTAGGAGCCGTAGGGATAGACGTTGTAGTTGCGCGGATGCCCTGTCTGCGCGCTGACGACGGTGGTCCTGGGGTAGAGCTGCTTCCAGAGCCCCCACGTCGTCTCGACCACGGGCAGCAGCCTCAGGTCTTGCGGACTTCCGTTGATGGAGGTGTAGATCATCTGCGGGTAGAGCGTCTGCCTGTCCCGGCGGTCGTACATGATCAGGTTCGTGTTGAACAGCAGGCCGGACACGCCCATCGTGATCCGGTCTCCTCCGGGCCCCTGCCGGGTCCCATCTCCGTCAAAGATCAGGCCGGTGCCGGTCAGGGGGCAGAAGGTGTAGCAGATGGGGTGACCGCCGACCCGGTCGTTGACGATCTCGTGCCACCAGCCGATGTTTTGGGGGTAGGCCCGGGCCTCCACCCCGACCACCACGCCGGAGACCATCTCCTCGTCGCCCCACGAGGCCTGGGAGGCGGAGACCACCGCCGGGTCGGTGAGCGCCGGGATGCCGTCCGGGGGCGGTCCCCCAGAAAGAATTTTGTCCTGGGGGAACTGGACGGTGTTCCGGAAGTCCTGGCCGTCCCCCTTCTGCGCCGAGCCGTAGACCTCCGTGTTGCCCCAGAACGCCAGCCACGCGAACCACATGGCATTGTGCGCCGGAATCTGCTGGAGCGTTTTTCCCTTCAGCGGGCCGTCGACGGCCTCGCCCTTGACGTTCCAGGTGGAGCCGGTCTCCTTGTCCTTCATGAGGAACAACCTGTAAGGTCCCGGCCCGATAGAGCCAGAGCCCCCCGACGACGCGCCCGAAGAGGATGCGCTGGGCACAGGTGGCAGGGGGGTCGGGGCGGTCGGGGACTTGCCGCCCCCTCCGCAGGAGAGGATGCCGAGGACGCTCAGGAGCCCTATGGAACCCAGCGTCAAAGAAATTTTCTTCATGGTTCTTACCTCCTTCTGGCGCGGAGACCGCGCTCAGAATATCTTCCCGGCATACGACAGACCTGCGACGAACATCTTCCCGGCGGGATAGTTCCTCCCGTTGAGAGAGATACGGACCCCTGCCTCGGCGCTGAGGCCGGCAAACGGCCCGACCATCACCGCCGGAGACAGATAGGTGATCCGGCGGATGTCCGAGGGAATCAGCACGCCCAGACTCCTTGCGGACCTCCCCTGGATACCCTCCACCTTGACCATCGTCAGGACTTTGGGGTGGACGTGGACGCCCGTCTCGGCGGTGAAGGTCCATTCGTCGCCGGGGTCGCGGTCCACCGCCCGGTTCTTGAGCCGGATGCGATAGCCGATGTCGACGTTGGCGTAGGCCGGGACGGGCCAGAAGGACCGGCCGGCCTGCGCGAGGAGGTCAAGGTCCCACTGCCCATCCGCCACGGTGATGAGCCCGTCCCGGTTCCGGAACTTCCCGGTGGGGGCCTTTGCCGCACCCCCCACGCTGAACACGATGGGCCTGGCGGTCAGGCGGACCTTCACCGTCCCCCGCACGTCGCTGAGCGTCCTCTGGCCGCGGTCCTCCAGGAAAAAGGCATCCTGGCTGTCGCTGAAATTCTGGTCGAAGTAAGGAACCTGAGCCCCCACGTTGAGCCAGCCGGTGAGGCCATAGGAGAGGTCGAGGAAGACGCCGTAAGAGGAGTAACGGCCGTTGAAGCGATACGGGGCGCGGTCGCCCGGCCCGTAGACGCGGGTCGGATCGCCTCCCCGACCTCCGCCACCTACGGCGGTGTATTCTTCGGACGTCGCCTGCCGCATGAACGTGACCTTCCCCCAGAAGTGCCCCCTCGGCAGCGTCCACGCCCCGGCGTATGCCTTGCCGGCAGCGGAGGCTGAGAGGATCGCGCAGACGAGGAGGTATGACCATCGTCGATGGAGAGAACCGAGACGCAAGAGACACTCCCTTCGACCTCAGAGGCGCTTGATCGAGCCGAGCGCCTTCTCGACCTCTTTCTCGGTCAATGCCATCGTATGCCCCTCCCAGATCATCTTGCCCGTCGCGTCGATCAGGAAGGCCGTGGGGATACCCCGGATGCCGTAGGTCGTCATCGTCCTGTCGTCCTGGTCGATCCCGACCGGAAACGTCATCCTGTGCTCTTTCACAAACGCCTTGACCGTCTCTTCGTCCTCATTGGTGACGCTGATGATCGTCAGCCCCTTCTTACTGTACGTGTCGTGCAACTTCTGAAGGTGCGGGATCGACGCCCGGCAGGGCGGGCACCAGGTCGCCCAGAACTCCAGCAGCACGACCTTCCCCCTCGCGCCCGCCAGGGAGAGCTTCGCCGGGCTGTTCAGCGACGAGGCCAGGGTGATCTCCGGCGCGACCTTCCCGTCCGCCGTCTCCTTCTTGTCCCCCCACGCGGCCAGAGAGAGCAGGCTGAGGACGGCCCCTAAAACCACGCTTTCCAGAATGACTTTACGCATCGTATTCCGTCTCCCTTCAAGGTTTTGAATTTATGTTCCGGTACATTTGATGACAACGGACAGGCCAGAAAAAGTTCCCTTATTACAACAACGCTATTCCGTTTCAGCATTTGAACGCCCATTTAGCATCGGAATCCGAACCGTAAACGTCGTTCCGACCCCTACCTCCGATTCCGCAGCGATCTCCGCACCATAGGGCCTCAGCAACTGAACGCAGGTGGATAGCCCCAGGCCCGTACCCGTAGGCTCCCCCGGCTTCGCCTCCCCGGCAAGGGGTTTGGTCGTGAAGAACGGCTCGAAGATGCGGTCGAGGTGCTCCTTCGGGATGCCGGATCCAGTGTCGCTCACCCGGACGATCACGCCGTCTCCGTTTTTTTCGGTCTCAACGGTCAGTTGCTTTCTATCGGACTTGTGCATCGCGTCAAGGGCGTTCCGGATGAGGTTCGTGAAACACTGGCTGAAGTCGCTGTAGACCCCCTCCACAGCCGGGAGGTCCTCCGCGAACCGATAGACCTTCTCGGTCTGGTGTTTGAACCGGGAGTCGGCCTCCAGGAACCGGAGTTCCTCCCGGAGGAGGCGGTTGAGATCGAGGGACTGCCGATCTCGCCGCTGCTCCTGGCGGCTTTTGTACATAATGTTGTCAACAATGTCCGAGATCTGATCCGCGCTCCGCACAATCGCATCCAGGTCCTTCAGGTCGGGATGTTGCAGTTGGAGCAGTTGCGCAAACCCCCTGACGGCGGTCAACGGGCTTTTCAGGTTGTGGGCGATGCCCTGGGCCAGAGCGCCGATGTCCGATAGTTTGGAGAGATGGAGGAGTTCCAGTTCCAGCTCGCGCTGGTGGGCCAGGGCGTCCGCCATCTGGTTCACGTGGCGGGCCAGGCTGCCCAGTTCGTCGTCCGAGGTCCAGGAGACACGGGCCTTCATATTTCCCCGCGTCAGGGCCGTCAATGTCGACTCAACCTGTTCGACGGGTCTGACGACGACCTTTCGGAGCCATCGACTCAACAGAAACCCCGTCACGACGATGGCGATCAGCCCGCCCGACAGCAGAACGAAAGCAGTGCGTCGGATACGGATCCACTCATCCGCCATCGACATCGTAACCCGGATAGCTCCCCATTTCATGCCGTTGGACGTCCCGGTCGGACGCTGTATCCAGACCGGTTGAAGGTGATTGAGCAGTACGTCACCCACCTCGTAGTAAGAAGTATCACGCCCGCTTCTTACCGTGGCAAGGAGGAAAGCGCGGTCCATAGGGTGGGAGACGCTAAACCGTTGGCTGGGGAACGCCTCCCGGAGATGGACGTCAAATACCTGGAGGCCCATCATGGGGCTCTGCGCCCGCTGCCATTCCAGAAACTTGCCGATAAGTCGGGCCTCCTCCTCCTCCGTCTGCGATGCGTCGACAATCGCCTGGATGCCGTACCCGACGGCGGATGCCCAATCCCGGCAGCTCTCTTCGGCGTGATGTTTCGAAACGCGAGTCTCATAGAGGGAGGCCAGAAACGCGAACGTCCCCATGCCGGCCGTGAGGATGACCATCACCGCAAGGGTGATTCGGGCGCTCAGCTTTTTCACGGATAAAATTGGCATAGGACCTCCCGGAGCATGCCGTGGCGTTTTGTAGTGGCCAGGCGGTTATACCAGTGCCCCCCCACAACTGCTCCCTGCCCCGGCAGTGCATCCGTAGCAGTGCTCGCCGACGCGGATGCGCCGACCCGCCAGCGCCTCCGGGGGCGCCTCCCAGACCTTGAGGGGACTTCCCCCCAGATCCATCCCCAGCATCTGGTTGAAGTCACAATCGTAGAGATTGCCCTCCCAGTCCACGCTGACCAGCGAACGGCACATCAGCCGCTCCAGCGTATCCGGGTTGAAGGATGCCCGGAGGGTGGCCATATAGTCTGCATATTCCCCACGCCGTCTCAGGTAGTCCGCAAAGCGGTTGATGGGCATGTTGGCGATCGTGAGCAGCCGGTTGAAGGCGATGCCGTACTGTTCTCCCAGGACCTGCCGGTAGTCCGCCTCCAGCTCGTCTTGAGGCCCTGGGAGGACTGCCTCGACCGGGTTGTAGACCAGGTGGAGCAACAGGCCGGTCTCCGCCCTCCCGTAACCAACGCGGTTGAGCCTCCGGAGCGCCTCGATGCTTTTTACGAACACGCCCTTTCCCCGCTGCCCGTCCACGTTCTCCTGCAGGTAGCACGGCAGAGAGCAGATCAATTCGACCTCCTGATCCCGGTAAAACGCCGGGAGGTCCTCCCGGCCCGGCTCAAACAGCACCGTCAGGTTGCACCGGACCGTGACCTGGCGGCCCATCTCCCGCGCCCTCCGGACCAGATACCGGAAGTCCGGGTTTATCTCCGGCGCACCGCCCGTGATGTCCACCGCTGGAATGGGTGAGGCGGCCAGGAAAGACAGCACCTTATCCATCGTCTGCCGGGTCATCACCTCCGTCCGCCTGGGACCGGCGTCCACGTGGCAGTGGCTGCACGCCTGATTGCACAGCCGCCCGACGTTGATCTGGAGGGTCTCGACGGCCTTCCGCCGGAGGTCGATCCCCTCCTGGCGAAGGCGGGAAGAAAAGGAGTGGGTCAGGGCTTCAAGGCCGGATTCTACAGGGGCTTGAATCGAATATATCTCGTTTCCAGAAAATAAGTTGCGCATGGGGCTGTGTTTTCTTTGATGGGAGACGCCCTCCAGGCCGCCGGACAGATCCAGGTGAGCCTGCCGGGATTGGTCACCGGTTCGTGTCACAACGACCTGGAGGGACAAGAAGGAAACGCAGAACGATGAATGCAGAACGATGAACAAAAACACAAACCTAACGATGAACAAAAACACAAACCTGTTTTGCCTTTCGTTCATCGTTCATCGTTCTGACTTCATCGTTGCTTTTCTCAACTGCTCAGGGCCGAGGCGGCCAGGGCCTTCAGGTTGTCCTGGGGCACATCCGCCACCAGGGCGTGGACGAGTCCCCGGTCCTCCCAGACCGCCACGTTGTATCCCTTGTAGGAGGTCAGGCGAACAGGATGGCCCGCGCTCACGGTCTCCTGGCCGTGAGGCAGTGACAATTCGCGCCGGTCGAACACGAACAGGCAGATCACGTGCGCCCCCTCGCGATAGACCATGTGCGCCCCCTGGCGATCCAGGAGGTAGCACAGACGGCCGCCGACCAGCCGGAGACCCGCCCCCTGAAACGGCGGGGCCGAGACGCCGATGTCGAGACGGCCCCTGAACCACTCGCTCATGGCCCTGGGGTCTGCCGTGACCAGATTCAGGCCCCCATCCTGCTTCATCAGGCACCGGATGTGCTCGTCCACCACTTCCGACACCACAGACTTCGGGTATTCAGCGGAGCGGAAATAGAGGGACCCACCGAGCGCCGCAAGGACCAGGGAGGCGGCCAGGGCCAGGAGGCCGAAGGTCCGCCGCCGGCTCATGGCATCCCACCGCCGCTTTGTCTCCTCCGCCTGAACGGCCCTGACGATACGGAGACGCAGGTCGGGAGGGGCCGGCTCCACGAGCCGATTCCGCCTCTGACGCACGAAAGACCGGACAGACTGCTCGGCCCGGTACCGGCTCTGACATCCGGGGCAGACCGAGAGATGCGCCTCAATCTCTCTCCGCTCAGCATCTATCACTTCGCCGTCGAGGAAGGCGCTCAGGGCCTCCTCAACCTGCTTGCACGCCAACTCAGGCATAACCGCCTCCTTGTTGACCTCCTCGCCTCCCGGCGGCCCTCAAGAGGTGTGTTCGCAACAGGTTCCGTCCCCGGTGGATGCGCGACCGGACCGTCCCGATGGGGCACCCCAGCATCCCGGCGATCTCCTCGTAGGAAAATTCCTCCACGTCCGACAGCAGAACCGCCGTCCGATAATCGTCAGGCAGGGTGTCCAGCGCGGCCTTCAACTCATCATCCATCACCGCCTCCAGAGAGACCTCCTCCCTGGACGCCGCAGCCTCCGCATCGCCCTCCTCCAGCGCCACCGTCTCCGGCGCTCGCTGCGCCTTGCGGTAGAGGTTGATGAAGGTGTTGGTCAAGATCCGGAACAGCCACGCCCGGCAGCGGCCCTCGTCGTCCAGCCGGTCGAGAAAGCGATAGGCCCTCAGGCAGGTCTCCTGCACCAGGTCCTCGGCGTCCTGCCGGTGCCGCGTCATCCGGACGGCTGCGCCGTAGAGCGCGTCCAGGTGGGGCAGGACCAGCGCCTCGAACCGCCCCTGAGCGTCTTTCCGACGCCTGAATAAGGACAATGCAACCCTCCCGGTTGGGCTTCGCACTGGATCTCTTCAGATGAGCTTCTGCAGGGAGAGACAAAAAGGGGATGGAGAAAGTTCCCACTGCGCAAAAAATGATCTCCCTCACCGCACGTTCCGGTAGTACCTCGCCAGCCGCTCCGGGGGCACGGAGAGGCTGCAGCGGAGAATGGTCCCGGCCTCGTTCAGGACCGGGATGATGACGCTAATTCTGCTCATGGCAGGGGATTTCAGACCCTTTCAGTCCCAGATCCGGATCGCATCCGAGGCGGACAGCCCTGCGTTCTGCCCGGACGCAAAGGCCGTGGCGATCAATTTCCGCGTCCCCGACACCACATCCCCGGCGGCGAACACGCCGGGGACCTTCTGACCCTCCAGGTCGAGCGCCTGTCCGTCCTCGTCCACCACGAGCAGGCCCTCCCCGTCCTTCTGCAGCGGCCACCCGTCCAGATACTCGACATTCGCGCGCAGTCCCTCGTCCACGAAAAAGCCGTCGAAGAACCTCTCGCTCCCGTCCACAAACCGAAAGCCGAGGAGGTCGGTCCCCTTCCCGATGTGGGCGAGGACCTTCTCCTCGATGACTTCGATCCCCCGCCGACGGAGCTTTTCCAGCACTTCGGACGACATTCCGTGAGGCCGCCCGTTCGTCAGGATCGTCATCCGGTTCGTGAAGTCCTGCGCCCCGACCGTCACGGGATAGATATAGTCCCCGGCGCCGACGACAGCCAGGTGTTCGTCAAGGTGGAGATGCCCGTCGCACCGGATGCAGACGTGCCATCCTTTTCGGTTCCCGGCGTATCGAAAGACCGTCCGGTATCGTTGATACATCCGTTCTGCCCCCTCATCGACCTCGATGTCCGGCCAGACGTCCTCGAACCCAGACGCCACCACGAGCGTGCGTCCGACCACGTGTTCGACCCTCTCCGGCCTCCCTTCCCTCAACGGGGCCACCGAGACCTCCAGGTCGATCAGCCCCTCCGACCGGGTCGCCCGCAGGACTATCCCGTCTTTGACCTCGATCCCGGTCTTCCGCCTCCGACCTCCGACGGTGACCTCCCGGACGGCCCGCGAGGCCATCCAGTCCCGGAGGGACCTGATAAACTTCGGTCCCGTGACCCCCTCGAAGACCGGCACATCTTCCAACATGACGGACTTCGACCAGTAGGCCCGCCCCTTTCGCTGACTGACCTCCCCCGCTGTCAAGACGAGGACGTGACGCATCTGGTGGGCCGCGCTGATCGCCGCCTGGGCCCCTGCCGGCCCCGCGCCGATGACCATCACATCGCAGATGTCCATAGAGCCTGCGCCTTATGTTTTACTGCTTCAACGCCTTCCGGGCGATGCGGGTGACCATGACCGTGACGATGACCGTGGCCAGCAGGCCCACGCCAAACAACCCGTACTCCAGCGGGCCGCGCTCGGAATGGACCCCGGCGGCGGCCTGGAGGCCGACCTTTCCGGCAGCGCCCAGGTAGACGTAGAGCAGCGAGCCGGGCAGCGTGCCGAGCCAGCTCACCAGCACGTAGGGCCAGAAGCGCACCGCCGTCAGCCCGTAGAGGTAGTTGCTCAGGTTGAACGGAACCAGTGGGCTTAACCTGAGCAGGCCGACGATCTTCCAGCCCTCCCGGCCGATGGCGCTGTCAATAGCCCTGAACCGCTCGTTCTTCGCCGCCAGTGCGGCGATCCGGTCCCGGGCCACATAGCGCGCGATTAGAAACGCCAGCGCCGCGCCCGTGGTTGCGCTGATGGACACGACGAGCATGCCCCGTGCGACGCCGAAGACAAAGCCCGCCCCGGCGGTCAGCACCGATCCGGGCACGAACAGCACGGTCGCCAGCACGTAGACGCAGGCGTAGATGGCCATGCCGGCCACCCCGAACTGACCGACCCTCTCGTTGAAGGCCCTGAGCCATTCGCCGAGGGGCAAGGCGCGTCCCAGGATCAAGAGACCCAGGACTCCCAGGCCCACCGCGATCCATTTCCACGGGACCCCGGCCCGCCAACTCCTCACCGTAGCCACTTCCACGCATCACTCCTTCTGCGGCTGTGCTATGCGCCGCGCTGTCGCCTGTAGAGCCATTCAAAGATCGCCTTCGCCCTCGGCGTCAGGCGCGTCCGGTTGTACCGGTCCCCCACCTTGCGCGCCAGCTCGGCGAAGGTCGGGTAGGCATGAATCGTCGAGGCGATCTTACCCAGGCCGATCCCGTGTCGCATCGCCAGCACGAACTCGTGCAGGAGGTCCCCCGCGTGTTCGGCGACCAGCGTGACGCCGAGAATCCGGTCGCTCCCCTTTTCGGCCAGCACTTTCACAAAGCCCGCGTCCTCGTCCTCCACAACCGCGCGGTCCACGTCCGCCATCGGCTGGGTGAACAGGTCATAAGCGACGTTTCGGGCCTCGGCCTCCGTCTCATTCAGCCCCACGCGCGCCACCTCGGGCGACGTGTAGGTGCACCAGGGCACCACCGAATAGTCCATCTTCTGCCGCAGGAACTGGAACGGGACCAGGATGTTTCGGATCACCACACGGGCCTGAGCGTCAGCGGTGTGCGTGAACAGGTACCGCCAGGTGATATCCCCCGCCGCG
This sequence comes from uncultured Gemmatimonas sp., assembly GCA_964428665.1. Lineage (GTDB taxonomy): Bacteria > Latescibacterota > UBA2968 > SICM01 > SICM01 > SICM01. The sequence goes on along the minus strand of CAYRZX010000049.1, from coordinate 9,504 downwards.
TAGATGTGCGGCTGCGAGGTCTGAAGGTAATCGTTCACCTCCACGCCGCGTTTGCCGTATTTGACGCCGGCCGCTTCGAGGCAGAGATCCTCCACGTTCGGGATGCGCCCCGCAGCCACCAGAAGCGCCTGGGTCGTGAGCCGCAGCCGCGCGCCTTCGTCAGACCCTGACCACCGGTGCAGCACATCGAGATAGACCTGTCCCTCGCGCATCCCCAGGTGTTGCGTCTCCGCACGGATGAGAACAGTGATCCCTTCGGCCTCGAACCGTTTCTGCACGAACTCTGCCACATCGCGGTCCTCCTTCGGCAGAATCTGCGGTCCGTGCTGAAGGATCGTGACTCGAACGCCGAGGCGGCTGAGCGTCTGACCCAGCTCGCAGCCGATGGGCCCGCCCCCGATCACGACCATCTGCCTGGGTTTTTCGTGGAACCGGTCGAAGATCGTCTCGTTCGTGAAATAGGGGACCCGGTCGATCCCCTCTATCGGCGGCACGCCTGCGCGACTGCCCGCCGCGATCACAAAGTGCTTTGCCCGCAGGGTGATGCCGTCCACAGCCACCTCGTGCAGGGAGACAAAGTGCGCGTCCCCTCGAAAGACATCCACCCCCAGTCCCTCGAACCGCTCCTGCGAATCATTCGACGCAATCCTGGCCCGCCGCGCGCGCATCCGCTCGAACACCTTTGTGAACTCAAAGAGCGGCTCGTGCCTCTCAAGCCCCCACCGCTCCGCCTTGCGCATGTTCTGAACGGCGCGCGCCGAGGAGATGAGCGCCTTGCTCGGCACGCAGCCGTAATTCAGGCAGTCGCCGCCCATCTCCCTGCGTTCGATGAGCGCCACGCGCCCGCCCAGCCCCGCCGTGCCTGCGGCCGTGACCAATCCCGCCGTGCCCGCGCCGATGACGACGACATTGTAGGTCCCTTCGCCTTTTGGGGGTTTCATGCGTCCCCTCTCCCTGTTCCGCGAAGCATCTTCAGAAGTTCCTCACGATGACGTTTCTCTATATGTTGCCTCAACCAGAGGAGAAGGCGTTCTCCGAAAATGCTGTGCTCTATAAGAACAACAAGAAATTCGTTGAAAAAGTTCCCAGCGCACAAAAAATGGGTCACGGGATGTTCCATGGCCCAGAGCTGCCTGCGGATGAACCCGTTCTCCGGGTCGAGCCGAAAGGCTCGCTTCAGCTCCGAAATCGCCTCCGTCCGCTTGCCTCAGATAGAGATTGTGACCACCTTCTATGCCGTCAGCGCCCTGATCTGGCGGGCCAGCGTCTTGAAGATCCCCCGGCCGATCTCCATGTTGTCCAGGAGCAGGTCGTGGAAATCCTCGTAGGCGACCTTCAGAGCACTCACGTCCTCTATGGCCGTTGCCGTAACCACCCGGGGCTCCCCATCGAAGGCGGCCCAGACCCCGAAGACCTCCCTCAGTCCAACCGTTTTGACCTCCCGGCCTCCCCTGCTGAGCTGCGCCCGGCCCGACACGACGGCATAGAAGGCGTCGGCGGGTTCGTTCTCGTGGAAGATCACGGCCCCCCGGTCAAACCTCACCTCGTCGGCGACGGCCCCGACCTCGGCCAGGGCTTCTAAACTCGTCTCCCCGAAGACGTCGGTCCTGTGCAGAAACATCGCCTTTTCGACCAATGTCACGACATTCTCCTCACAGGAGGGAATCGGTCAACCGCCGGATGCGAGTGACCATGGTCTTGAGGATGCCTCGGGCGATCTCCGGGTGGGCGTCCATCAGGTCGAACAGGTCCGCCCGGTCGATCCGGAGGGTCAGCGTATCCTCCAGGGCCGACGCCGTCTCCCCGCGCGGTCGATCCTCGAACAGCTCCCAGACCCCAACGCTCTCCCCTGGTCCGACGATCTCCGGGTTCCGACCGGCCCGGTGGAGGCGTATCCGGCCCGATACGACCAGATAGATCGCATCTGCCGCCGACCCCTCCTCAAAAGTCCTCGCTCTCCCGGGGAAGGGTTTCGGATGGGTGATCTCGGCGATCCGGGCCAGTTCCTGGGTGGTCGTGTGAGAGAAAGTCTCGACCTGCCGCAGGAAGATCGCCTTTTCCATCTGCGTCCGCGCATCCCTCGGCCCGCTCGACTGGTTGAGCTGTCGGAGGGCGAGGTCCGCTGCCTGGCGCACAAGAGGATGTTCGTCGACCTGAGCGGCTTCGACCCGGCTGAGAAGGGAGACGACCCCACGCTGACCTACCGTGTAGACGGCGCACGCCCGGAGCCAGGGGTCCCACCCCTGCATCAGGCTGAGCAGGACGTCCTCCCGTCTCCAGTTCATCTCCTCAGACGTCGCGTCCCCTTGACGCAGCCGCTCCACGAGAGAAAGATCGTCCACGAGGGGGACGATCCTCCGGCGGTCGTCCGGGGTCAACACATTGTCCAGGAACTCCAGGGCCCCCGGCCGCAGGTCCTTCCGTCCACTTGTCAGCGCACCGTAGGCGCTTCGGATGTCCCTGTAGGGGTAGAGAAGACCGAGCAGACGGAAAACGCGCTCCAGGGCGTGGTCCAGACGCTCTCTCAGGACGCATCCCAGGATGTCTGTATGCCCGTCTCCGCCGAACTCCTCACACTCAGGGCAGCAGGCGTGCAGCGCCTTCAGCGTCTCATAGTAGTCCCGGACCTCCCGGCCCAGAACCGCCCGGACGGCGTCGGGGTGAAAGTTCAGAGGGCCTTCCTCTCCGCGAAGCCGGTTGAGCGCCCGCAGGGCCTCGTAGCGTACGGAGGCGTCGGGGTGCCCCAGGATCCCCACAAGCAGGTCAACGGATGCCTGCGCCCGGATCAGGCCCAGGACGCGCAGGATGCCCTTCTTCAGGTCCAGAGACGCCGCCTCGCCCGCCAGGAGGGCGCCCAGTCCGTCCAGAGCGCCCACCCCATACTGTGCGAGCGCCCGGACCGCATACCCCCGGAACCGTCGATCCTCCAGCTTTTGAGCTAACGAGGGGATGAACTCCGGCCTCCGGGTCGCCCCCGCGGTCTGGACGGCCTGGATGACCACGGCAGGCGAGCGGTCCTCCAGGAGCGAGACGAGATGGCCGTATAAAGAGGCGTTCTGGATCACCTCCAGCGTCTTGATGGCCACCATCTTTCCCTGATCGCCCTGGTCCCCCCTGAGCATCCCGTCCAGCGTCCGCCTGGCCAGGGAGAGCGCCTGGGGGTCCCGGTGATGGATGACCAGACAGGCGGCCGCCGCAGCGCGGGTGGAGTGTTCGGAGTCGTTCAGGAAGCGCCGCATCTGCTCCATCGGAGGGAGGTCGTCGTACATGCAGATGTAGTTCACGGCCTCCACCTGGACCTCGATGCTTGCGTCATTCAGCAGGGGCTTCACCTCGGGCAGGGCGCTTCTATCGCCCTCTGCCGCCAGCAAGTGAAGCACGCGCCTCCGGACGGCCTGCGAGGGGTGGTGGACGAGCCGTACGAGGTGCGGGGTCAGATGCGCGTTCCGCGCGGTCTCTAAGAGGTCCAGGGCATACTGGACCTCCTGCTCGTCCGGACTTTCGAGGGCCTTCAACAGGATGCGTATGGCCGACGCGTCCGAGACGCCCACCGTCTCCTGATGGATGTCCAGGCTCCTCCGCCGGAGCGCCGTTCGGAAGGCGTCCACATACGCCCCCCGCACCCGGAACGTCAGACCGACCCAGGCGGCGATCAACCCCAGGGACAGCAGGCTCAGGTAGCGGTAGGTCACGCCGAGCGGCCCTGTCAGGAGGAGAACCAGGACCGCCCCCAGGCCCGTGGCCAGGTTGTCCACCGTGACGTCGAGGAACACCTTCGTCCGACGCTTGACATCGGCGGGCACGGGTAGAAAGAGTATCTCTGTCGCCGACTTGTGAATAGAATGGCGAAATCCCCCATCTCCGGCCTTGACGAAGATGCCGCCCCAGAGGCCCGGAGTGAACAGCACCGCCAGGGACCCAACGGCCAGGCCCAGGGGCAGGAACAGGAGGGCAGCCCCCACGCCCAGGGACCTCAGGATACGGGAGGTCGCCAGGAGTTGAAAGAGAAAGGCGAATGCGCTCAGATAAGCGAAAAACTCGCCGAAGAAGGCCGTCTTGGCGTCCTTGGTCGGAAACGCCAGATTCACGATGTCGTTGAACTGGACGTCGGCGACCGTCGCCACCACCGCCGTCAGGCCCGCCGTCATCCCCACAAGGCGCAGGAGATCGGAGCGGGCAACGGATGCCAGAACCCCTTCTGACGACTCCTTCTCCCGAAAAGACCCCTCCTGAACAGGACGGACGAGCCGCACCAACACGAGGCAGATACCCAAAAACCCCGCACAAAACAACAGGAGGTCCTCTGTCCCCACCACTTTGACCACCCGGCCGGTGAACAGACCCCCCAGGATCGCTCCGGCGATGCCCCCCGTCCCCACAAACCCGAACAGTCGCCTGGCCTCCCGCGCGTTGAACAGGGCGTTGGCCAGAAGCCAGAGCAGCGAAGTGGCCGTCAGACCGTAGAGGTTGACCCACACGTAGAAGGCATAGAAGACCCAGGGCCATTCTAACGGCAAGATCAGCCGGAAGACCAAAAGGTTGGACATCAGGATGAGGAACGTCCCCAGGACCAGCCGGTCGATGCGCACAGAGCGGGCGAAGCGGGCGTAGATGCCGGCGGCGATCCCCCCGACGAGCGCGACCAGGAGGAGGACGTAAGGCAGTTGATGGATGCCGAGTCGGTTTAGAAAAAGGGCGTTGCGCGCAGGCTTGAGCACGTAGAGGGAGGCCATGATGAACCCATAGGCCAAGGCCAAAGGGAGCACCCGGCCCCACTCCTCCCGTCGAACGTCCACCAGACCGGCCAGCGTCTTTTTGGGCATTTTGACAACGCAACACAGAAAGGGCAGGATACGTGGGAACCCTGCCCTTGGAAGCGGAGGATCCTACATCTCAAACACGTCCTCACCCGCATCCGCACGAAAGGCCCGCTGACGCCAGCAAGCGCGACACCAGCGCCACCCCAACCGCGCCCCCTGCGACGATCAGGGCAATTATCCACGGCTTCATGACTTGATCACCTCCTTGAGGTTGAGGGTCACCGTCTTGGCCGCTTGAGGTTTAGGCTTTGCCTCCGCAGCAGAGCTTCTGCCTCTGTATCCCCGGCCAGGCTCTCAACATCAGTAGATCACGAAATGGCGTAAATGGCCCAAATCAGGCGATTTATCGTTCAGGTGTAGGGGCGACTCTCGCGAGTCGCCCGTCGGCCTTGTGGAATCGGATCGCCGGGCGGGTCCAAGACCCGCCCCTACCCCTACGGGGTAAACCGACTGATCCTGGGCATCAGCCGCCAATTCATGACGTTTCGGGATGTACTGAACATGCCTCGTCCAACGCCCGTCGCACGGCCTGTCCCAGATCGTAAAAATCGAGCGGCTTCTGCACGAATCCCCTCAGCCCTTTGGCCCGCAGGTCGCTCAGGTCCTGATTCATGCTGTACCCGCTCATCAGCGCCAACTTCACCCCCGCATCGGTCTGCCTGAGTGCGTCGTAAAGTTCCTCCCCCCCCATCCTCGGCATCACCATGTCCGTCAGCACCAGCGCGATCTCCCCCCGGTGAGCCCCATACACCTCCAGCGCCTCCTCCCCATCCGCTGCCGTCAGCACCGTGTAGCCCAGCCGCTCCAGCATCGCCCGCCCCGTGGCCAGCACCGTGGGGTCATCCTCCACCAGCAGCAGCGTCTCCGTCCCGCCTGGGGGCGGCTCTTGCTCCGGGGCGACCGCAAGGGGCGCCCCTACATTCATGGCGGGCAGGTAGACCTTGAACTCGCTCCCCTTCCCCACCTCGCTGTACACGTTGATGTGTCCCTCGTGCCCCTTCACGATCCCGTAGATCACCGCCAGACCCAGCCCCGTCCCCTCCCCCACCCCCTTCGTCGTGAAGAACGGCTCGAAGATGCGCATCTGCACCTCCGGCGTCATCCCCACCCCCGTGTCCCGCACGGACAGGCAGACGTGCCTGCCGGGCCGGGCGTAGGCGTACTTCCGGCAATACGCCTCGTCCAGTGTCACGTCCGCCAGCCCCACGGTCAGTTCCCCGCCCCTCGGCATGGCCTGGCTGGCGTTGACGCAGAGGTTCATGATCACCTGCTGCATCTGCGTCGGGTCCGCGTTTACCGGCGAGGTCTCCCCGGATACCCTCACACGGATCGCAATGGTCTCCGGCACCGTGTGCTCCAGCATCTTGACCGTCTCCTTGACCAGCGGCACGAGGGACATGGGCTGCTTTTGGGTGATGGCCTTGCGGCTGAAGGTCAACAGTTGTGAGATAAGCTGCGCCGCCCGCTTCCCCTGTTCAGGGATTTTGGCGATGTAGTCCCGCACCTGGAGGCTGATGCCCTCGTCCATCAGCGCCAGTTGCGTGAATCCGATGATGCTGGTCAGCAGGTTGTTGAAGTCGTGCGCGATACCCCCGGCCAGCGTGCCGATCGACTCCATCTTCTGCGCCTGGAACAACTGCCGCTCAAGCTGCTTCCGCTCCGTGATGTCATGGAGGGTCGTGCGGAGGCCCACGATCTGCCCGTCCGCATCCTGGAGGTACTGGTCTTGCATCAGGACCAGGAGCGAGGTCCCGTCTTTCCGCCGCCAGGTCCGCTCGTAGGACCGAAGCGGTTCGGCCCTGGACAACTTGGCCGCGACTGCCCGGCGGGACGTCTCCTGCTCCAGGATGAACTCCCACGGGCGCCGGCCCAGCATCTCCTCGGCGGTGTAGCCGAGCATGGTCAGCATCGTGCAATTGACCCGGCTGATGCGTCCTTCGATGTCGCTCTCGATGTAGCCCACGGGGGCCTGGTCATACAGATCCCGGAACCTCGCCTCGCTTTCCCACAATGCCTCCTCACTCCGCTTTTGCTCAGTGATGTCGCGGATGATGCTTATAACATGGATCTCATCCCTCATCTCCACAGGGCTCAGGAGGATATCTACGGGAAACTCGCTCCCAGACTTGCGTCGGCCGAAAAGATCGAGGGCAATCCCCATGCGTCGCGTGCGAGGGTCAGAATAGTAGTCTGTTCGGTGTCTGACATGAACATCCCGGAAGCGCTCAGGCAGCAAGGTTTCAACGGGCCTGCCGAGCAGTTCGTCCCGGGTGTAACTAAACACCTTCTCAGCCTGAGCGTTGACGATCTCGATATGGCCGGTCCTGTCAACAATTACGAGGCCATCCGGTAGAAGCTCCAGAAAGGTCCGGAATTTCTCCTCGCTCTCTCGCAGCCTTTCCTCCGCGCGCTTGCGGTCGGTGATGTCCACCGCCATTGAACGGCTCCCCACAACCTCTCCCCGCGCATCTCGAATCGCCCGCACCGTCAGACTGATCCACAAAGACCCGCCGTCCGCCCTGCGCATCTCCAACTCCTCCCCACGCACCTCCCCACCGGCAAGAAACCGCTCAAACACCGCCTGTGCCTTTTCCTTCCCCTCCGGAGTATCCGCGTATAACTCGAACACCGGCCGTCCTACCAGGTCCTCCACGCTATACCCGAGCAGTTCCACAGCGCGTCGGTTGACCATTTTGATTCGCGTGTCCGAGCTGACCAAGAAGTAGGCGATAGGAGCTTCATTATACAGGGCTCTATACTGCTGCTCATGTTCCCCCATCAGTGACCCTCCTTGTCATGTTCGCCTTAGAATCCATCGTAACCACACACGAACTCCCGCAGGAACGGCGACCGGGAGACAATCTTACTCCCCTCTTTCCTGAATATAAACCCTGGACCTAAGTACGGAGTCAAGCCTTTTTTGACATTTTCATCCGTCGGCGATTTACCTCTTGATCTCCGCGTCCTCCTGTCGCCGGCGCTTCTGCCACTCGAAGTCCACCGGCCCGCTGTAAAACGCCTCGGGATGCTCCACGGCCCAGAGCTGCTTGCGGTTGTGTGGAGAGTTCACAGTTTCAGATCCCTCTCCCCGCTTACTCAGGCTTCAGGTCCGACTCGATCTTCAGGCCGTCCGCGAACCTGTTGAACCCGTTGAACAGGTCCACCACGGCCATCAACTCCAGCAGCTCGGCGTCCGTCACCCCCATCCGCTTCAGCGCCGCCGTGTGGGCGTTGATGCAATACTCGCAGTTGTTCGTGGCCGACACCGCCACCGCGATCATCTCCTTCGTCTTCCGGTCCAGCCGGCCTCGCCCCATGATCGTGCCTACACGCCTCCAGTTAGCCTCCAGGAGGTCAGGGTTGTGGGCCATCGCCTTGAAGAGATTGGGCACGAAGGGGAGGCCGAAGGCCTCCTGGATCTGCTCATACACCTCTTTGACCTTGCCGGTGGCCTCTTTCTCAGAGATCAACGCAATCGTCGCCATGTGCAGTCTCCTTACTTGACGTTGTCCAGATACTTGAGGGGGAGTTCAACACCCATTTCCTGCGGCGGAAGGCATTCGCGGTCGTCGCAGGCCTGATACCGCAGGTGCGCCTTCACGACAAACCCCTCCCGCCTGCGGTTCAAAACAGACGCCTTCAGGACGATGCGTCCCTCGTAGGCGTGCAGCGTCTCACCAAGGGCCTCAAAGCGATAAGGCCTCGGCGCCGGGTAGTCCACCTCTCCGAAGGCAACCCCTTCCACCTCCTCGAACGTCAGCGTCGTCGGGACGTAGCCCTCCGGGAGAGGACGGCCGTAGATGTGCCACCCCTGCTCGATCTCCACCTCCACCGTGAACGTGAGCACCTGGCCCCCCCGAACCGTCCCCGACGACAGATAGGCGGTCACACTCAGAGGAGACGCCTTGACCGTCTGAACCTCCCCTCGTTGAGCGTCGGCCACCCGGAAGGTCTCCTGGAGCATCCGGGCGACCGAATCCCGGACGGCGTGGTTCGCGTAGAAGGATCTCTCGATGACCCGCCCCTGCTCGTCCACCATAAACGTGCCCGGGTAAGGCACGCCGCGCCACGGATGGCCCTCCGGCATGTTGGCGTTCAATATCCCAAACTTCCGAATGGTGGCGCTGTCCGGGTCTGACAAAAGAGGATAGGTGATGTGAAAGCGTTCGGCGAACTTTGCCAGCGTCTCCACTGGATCATAACTGATCGCGTAGACCTGGATGCCGTTCCGCTCAAAGCCGTCCAGGTGGTCTTGCAGCTCCACGAGCTGCGTCTTGCAGAAGCCTCACCAGGAGGCGCTGCGATGGAACAGGATGAGCGCCTTCCTCCTTCCGTCAGGCTTGTAACTGACGGGGTTTCCGCGCTGGTCCGGGAGCGTGAATTCGGGGACTTGCTCCCCCACCTCCGGACCTTTGGGGAAGTCTTCGCCTGTGGGGTCCCCCATGTTCGGCAACTTCTCTGCCATCCGTTTCGAACCTCCTTCTCAAAATCCAGGTCCACTTCATCGAAGGAACTCGGCCGCCTTCCGCAGATGATGCACGTTTCGGGGTTCAATACAGGGTCCCTTCTGAGGAAGACTCGGATTATCCCTTCAGGATCCAGTAAACAGCCCCGCTCAGGATCGCAGCGATGGGCAGAGTGAGAACCCACGACAACAGGATGCTGTACACGACGCGGGTATTCG
>CAYRZX010000048.1:24622-27006 GCA_964428665.1 uncultured Gemmatimonas sp. | reverse complement strand
GGGTTCGGGTTGAACGGCGGCCAGACGTGGTTGGTCACCATCGCGTCTGATTTGGCATCTTTGGCGCAGAGATACAGAACATGAGAGACGTCCACCAGACTCTCCTCGGACATCCGCCGGATGGCCTCCGCCTCCTCCATCCCCTCCTCCATCATCCGCTCCCGGACCCCCCTGCACCGGTCGCAGAAACAGGCATAGTGGTTCTGAAACCCGAACCCGTCGAACGCCACTCCGTCCGCCACAGTGAGCGCCTCCCGCACCCGCCGCTTCAACTCCTCCTGCGATTCGGGATGTTCATAGCAGAGGAGACGGTTCGACTGCACGATGGAGAACCACCGGTGGGAGAGGTGCTGGTAGCGCGGGGGCGCCCACTCCGAGACCGCGGCGGCGATGTTCTCCTCCACGGGCAGCGCGACCTGGAGACGCTCCGGATGCCTTTCAACGAGGTCCGCCCCCGCATTGGGCGACACCACCGCCACCACCCGGACGCCCAGCTCCCTCCCGCGCCTCACCATCGCCCCCGTCGGGCCGGGGACGATCAGGGTGTCGAACCCGCACGCGTGCGCGAACTCCGCGACCGCCCGCTGCTCCCCCTCCGTCTTTCGGGGCAGATGCCAGTCCCACGCGGCCTTCATAAGCCCTCCTCGCCTCAAATCATCTTCTCGTAGAGCGTCAGACCGTAGTAGTCCGCCTCGATCTTGACCTGTCGTTCCAGCCAGGCGACCTGCCGGTAGCCCGCGCGTTCGAGCGCGCGCCGTTTCTCCTGCTCCGCATCCCCCGCGTAGACCCACAGGCGCTCCAGCCCGCAGTCCTTCTCCAGCGCCTCCAGCACGGCGCCAACCGCGCCCGCATACTGCGGATGGACCAGAAGGTCCAGGATGCCCGTGTGCCCCTCGTGCCGGCGCGAGGAGGGCATCACCGTTCCGAACCCCAGAACCGTCTCCTCCCCGTCCAGGACAATTGCCCGGAACCCCGGCCTCCCCTCCTGCTGCCGGAGGGTGAAAAACTCCCCCTCGAAGTGCGAGCCCAGGAAACACCCCAGCGCATAGTGCTTCACCACGCACGGATGCCCGGCATTGAACAGCGCCGACAGGTCCGCCTGGTCCCCGGCCTCCATCCCCCGGACCCGCGTCCGCTGCCCGGCCCGGAACAGGTTCTCATCCTCCCCGGACGGGTCGAGCGTCAGCTTGAACGCGTGCCGCTCCCCCATCGTCCCCACCCGTACGAACCCCACCTTCCGGTAGATCTCCCGGACCCACTCCCGCCACGCGGCCAGGTAGACCGCCCGCGCGCCACGCCGCCGGAACGTCTCCACCGCCTCCCGGACCGTGGCCGTCCCGATCCCCTGCCCCCGGCACGCCTCGTCCGTGAACACCTGCGACAGAATGCCCTGCCCGCGCCGGGAGATCGCGTAGGACGTGGTCCCCACGCACCGGTCCCCCGTGAACGCCCCCACAAACCCGTAGGCTTCGTCCCCCCACGGCGCCTGCAGGCGCAGCCGGGTCGCCCACAGATAGTCCCCGCTCCAGAACCGGAGCACCCCCTGTTTCTCCTCTTCCGGGGAATCGTGCGTCACGTGCTTGATCTGCCAGGACACGGATTCGTACTCCTGGTAAAAATTGGGGCAGGGCGGGTTGAAAACCCGCCCTGCACAGACCTTACACCTTCGCCGTCAGCTCCTTGAGATACGCGATGCCGTCCCGGATGTTGTCCCGCGCGTTCCCGGACGCCCCGGATTCCAGGCAGAGCGGTCCCCGGTACCCGGCCTCTTTCAGGGTCGCGAGGCTCCTCCTCAGGTCATACTCCCGCGTCTGCCCGTCCCGGCCCTTCCAGGACTGCCGGCCGTCCGCGCTGTAGGAGAACACCTTCACGTGGCAGGAGAAGGCCCTGGGGGCCAGCGCGCGCATCCCGGCCTCCCAGTCCCCCTCCGGGAAGTTCCCCGTGTCCGGGCACGTCGCAAACCCCGGCGTGTCCAGCGCCTTCAGAATCCGGGCCAGGTTCCCGGAGGTGGACGAGACCCCGCCGTGATTCTCGATCAGCAGCTTCACCCCGGCCTGCTCGCCCACCTTCACCAGCTCCCCGTAGCCCTCGATCACCCGCCCCATGGCCCCCTCGTCCTCCGCGTGCCCGGTGTTGACCCGGATGGCCGCGGACTTCAACGCCGAGGCCGCGTAGAACCACTGCTTGAGCGCCTCCAGGTCCGTGCGCCGGACCGCCGGGTCCGCGCCCGCGATGTTCCCCATGTCCACGGCGATGTTGCGCACGGACAGCCCGTTGTCCTCCAGGGCCTTGCGCAGCTCGTTCAGGTACCGGGCGTCCTGCCCCGCGAAGAACGCCGAGCAGAGCTCCACCGTCTTCACCCCGTAGGACGCGCAGACCTTCGG
>CAYRZX010000048.1:13265-24522 GCA_964428665.1 uncultured Gemmatimonas sp. | reverse complement strand
CGGCGAATGCCCGCAGGCGTTGACCGCCTGCCGCGCCCGCTGCTTTCGGGCGATCCCCTCCAGCATCCGCTCTGCCGACCACCGTCGATGAATCTTCTCCAGCAGCCCTTCCGCGATCTCCCGGCACGCCGGGTCGTCTCGCCGGTCATTCATCTCCCCCGGGTCATCCCGGAGGTTGAACAGCTGGTAGGACCGGAATTCGTGGTAGTAGTTCAGCTTCCACGGGCCGCTCCGGACCATGCACGACGGCTGGTCCCCGAGCAGGCCGTTGAACTCGCAGAACGCCTCGTTCGGCCAGTCCGCCGCCGGCGCCCCTCTCAGAAACCCCGCGAAACTCCTCCCGGAGGCGTCCGGAATCGGCCCTGCGCCCGCGATATCCAGCAGCGTCGGTCCCGCGTCGATCAGGCTGGCCACGGCGTCCACGACGCGGCCGCCGGCGAACCGGCCCGGCCAGGAGACGATCATCGGCACGCGCGCCGCGCCGTCGTAGAAACTGCTCTTCCACCACATGCCGTGCTCGCACGCCCCGTCCCCCAGGTCCGCGCAGTAGACGATCACGGTACGGTCGCCCTCCGGCGACGACCGCACGCAGTCCCCGATCCGGCCCACGTTCCGGTCCATTTCCGTGATCAGCCCGTAGTAGGCCGCCAACCCCCGCCGGTTCTGCTCCGGCGTCAGGTCGAACACCCCCCGGCGCTCCCGCCATTTGATCATCGCCGGATGAAGCCGGTCCAGGTAGGCCTGCGGCATCGGGGCCGGCGGGGGGATGCGCTCGTAGTAATAGTCAAACAGCTCCTTAGAACAGATCAAGGGGTTTCGCGGCAGGATCAGGCTGCTGACTAAGCAGAAGGGCCGGTCCCCCGGCCTGCGGGACCGGATGAACCGGCACGTCTCCTCGGTCACAGCCCGGTCGAACGCCTGAAACCCCGTCTTCCCATGGCCGGAGACCTGGACCGCGTATTTGACCTGCGCTGTGGTCCGGTTCCCCCCCGACCCTTCAATCTCCCTCGAAAGGCAGAGCGGGTCCCCCACCAGCCGCCGCTCGAACCCGTGGAAGGGGTCGGGGCCCTGAAAGTGCATCTTCCCGCACAGGACCGCCTCGTAGCCCGCGGCCCCGAACAGGTGCGCGAACGTCGGCGCGTCCGGAGCCAGGACCGACCCCACCTCCCAGCACGCGATCTCCCCCGGGTGGCGCGCGGTCAGAAACCCCATCCGGGACGGGACCGTCATCGGGAGCGTGCAGTAGACATCTGTGAACCGCACCCCCGCCGCCGCAAGCGCGTCCAGATGAGGCGTCCGCACGACCCCGTTGCCCGCGCACCCCATGACCCGCGCGTTGTGCGAGCAGGAGAAGATCAGGACGATGTTGGGCCTTCCGTCATACCCCATCAGTACCGTCCGTATTGGTAGGCCGCCTCGTACATCGCCACGACATTCTCCGTCGGGGAGTTGTCCTGCAGCTGATGCGTCGGCGCGAACGCATAGCCCCCGCCCGGCATCATGACCTTGAGCGTCTCGCGCACATCCTGCACCGTGTCCTGCGCCGTCCCCCCGGCCACCGGCCCGGCGGTGGAGATGCACCCGTGAAACGCCAGCCGGTCCCCGAAGCGCCCCTTCAGGTAGGCGGGCGCCATGTCCTTCGCCTCCGGCTGGAGCGTGTCCACGACGCCGATCCCCATCTCGATGAAGTCGTCGAACGCCCAGCTGCTGGACCCGCAGGAGTGGATCACCACGGGGATGCCGTGAGATCGGGCGAGGTCCACGAACCTCTGGTGATGGGGGCGGAGGCGCCTCCGGTAGAGATCGAGCCTCATCAGCGGCCCCCTCTGCGTGCCCAGGTCCTCCCCCATCCAGAGCGCGTCGATCCCCCCTCTGGCGGCCTCCAGCGTCCGCCGGGTGACCTCCAGCTGGACCTCGATCTTCCGCTCGATGTAGCGCAGGCCGGCCGGCTCGTCCGTCATCAGGTCCACCAGCACCTGCTCCATCGTGCGGATCATCCCCGTGCTGTTGATGATATCCCCCGTGCCCGTGCCCCCCGTGACGACGCAGTAGTCTTGCATACGACGGCACTGTTCAACGACCCCTGCATAGTCAAAATGGTCCGGCGACGGCACGGGCCATGCCTCCACCTCCTCCAGCGTCGCGTCCCGGAGCGGAAAGTCGCAGTAGTCCCAGTACCCGCCCGACTCGTGTTCGATCCAGCGGCGGTGGATCCCCCACATATCCACCGTGCGCCCCGGCGCGTCCGCGTGCAGCTTCGGGCCGACGTAGGCCGGGTTCACGGACCGGAAGTCCACCCTCAGCGCCCGCCGCAGCCCCTCGTGGTCGTCCCCGGCCAGGCCGAAGCGCCTCTTGAGCCGCCGGTCGATGCCGGGGTTCGCGAAGTAGTTGATCGGCGCCCGGTCCGGCTCCTGCCTGGCGAAGGCCGTCAGCGCCCGTTCTTTAGAGGTCATCTCTCTCTTCATTTGGAATCCCCTCCGCCCTCGCCTTCATCCGGATGAAGTTGTCGTAGAGCGGGAGCAGCGGCCCCGGCAGCCCTTCACGAAACCCCGGCGCGTCCATCCAGGCCAGCTGCCGGTAGAGGTACTGCCGCCGGCGCAGCGCAAACCCGTCAATCGAACCCATGCAGCAGTGGAGCGTCTCCCGCCGCTGGCTCGCCGAGTAGACGCCCCGGTGGAGCAGGTTGGAGTTGTAGTAGACCCCCTGCCCGGCCCTGAGCGCCACGGCCATCTGCCCCGGCATCGGGTCCTTCGAGCGGTTGAACACCACGTCCCGCTCCTCCGGCGTCTTGGGGCGGAGGTGGCTGGCCGGGACGATGAAGAGACACGCCTCGTCGTAGAGCGCCGTGTTCCACTGCACCCCGTGCTGGAGCCGCCGCAGCTCCGCCAGCTCCTCCTCCGGCGGCAGGTCCTCGCGGATCAGGTCCCGGTGCCAGCCGATCTCAAAGTCCCGCTTCGCCGGGTTAACGAGCATGTTCACAAGCTCCAGCTGCAGCCTGGCCGCGTGCTCCCCCTCCTTCAGCCCCAGCAGGTCCCCCACCACCTCGATCACCACCGGCGACGCCACATAGTCCGCGAAGACCGGCTCTCCGATGTCGGGGTGCAGCAGGTGGCTCACCCCCCAGATGTCGTCCTCCCCCGCCTTCCGCCTGTGCGGCCACTCCCCCCGCCGCGTCCGCTCCGTGACGCGACCCGTCGCCTCGCGCAGCGGCCCCAGCATGCCCCCCGGCACGGCGTCCTCGATGATCACGTAGCCCTGGTCTTTGAAGCGCTGGAGCTGGGATGGGGTCAACATGTGAAGGTCTCCGGGTAAAAAATCTGTAGGGGCGGGTTCAAACCCGCCCCTACCTCAACGCCAGGTCCGCGCTGTCCCCCTCCTCGATGAACGCCGTCATCAGGCCCACCGACGCCTCAATGTCCGCCCGGCTTACCATCTCCACTGACGTGTGCACGTAGCGCGTGGGCGTGGAGAGGGTGAT
The DNA here is from genome assembly GCA_964428665.1 of uncultured Gemmatimonas sp. GTDB lineage: Bacteria > Latescibacterota > UBA2968 > SICM01 > SICM01 > SICM01. Next base: position 21,044 of record CAYRZX010000048.1, on the reverse strand, counting down.
CACGGGCACCCCGGCGCGGATGCGCTGCATGGTCCCCGCGTCGGTCCCGCCGCGCGGGAGGACCTCCCACTGATACTTGATGCCCCGCCTCTCCGCCAGGGACCTGAACGCCTCCACCAGCCCCGGATGGGCGATGTGAGACGAGTCCAGCAGCTTGATCGCCGTCCCCCCGCCCAGCTGCGTGACCCGCTCGTGCTCCGGCACGCCGGGGATGTCCACCGCCAGCGTGATGTCCAGCGCGACCCCCACGTCCGGCTCCACCCCGAACGCGCTCACCTGCGCCCCCCGCAGCCCCACCTCCTCCTGCGCGGTCGCGACCGCGCAGGTCTCGAACGCGAACCGCTTCGCCTGCTGCATCGCCCGGATCATGATGTAGACCGCCAGGCGGTTGTCCATCGCCTTGCACGACACCGAGTCCCCGACCTCGGCGAAGTCGCGCAGAAGGGTCACCGGGCTGCCGATCGGAACCAGCTCCTTCACCTGCTCGCCGGGCAGCCCCACGTCCACGAAGAAATCGCTCACCTTCGGCTGCTGCTTGCGCTCCTCGTCCGTCAGCAGGTGCGTCGGCTTCTGCCCCGGATACAGCAGCCCGATCAGGTCCCGCTTCCCCTGAACGGTCACCCGCTGCGCCACCATGTTGCGGGGATCGTGCCCCCCCAGCGGCGCGAGCCGGATGAACCCCTTCTCGTCCACGTGCGACACCACGAACCCGATCTCGTCCGTGTGCGCCGCGATCATCAGCCTCCTCTTGCCCGCCGCGCGCTTGACGCAGATCAGGTTGCCCAGCGCGTCCACGCGCATCTCGTCCACGACCCCCTCCAGCTCGCGCCGGACGATAGCGCGAAGCTTCTCCTCCCGCCCCGGAATGCCGGGCGTCTCACAGAGTTCTTTCAGAAGCTTCAAGGGACTTCTCCTTGCGTTGGCGGGCGAGCGCGTTGGTGAGCCGCGGATTCTGAGCGGGCCCCCCCCATTTCAGATAGTCCATCACCTTCGCAGGGAGGTGATCGTAGAAGGGACCCAGCCCCGACCTGACCCGTTCGACGTAAAACGACGGCGGCCTCGCGCCCTCCCCCGCGTGAAAGGCCTGAAACTCCCGGTCGGTCCTCAACCGGTCGCGGACCTCGACATACTTCCCGGCGCCGCTCTTCTGCGAGGAGACCGCGCGGATCAGGTTCATCCACCTGGCCAGCGAGGAACTGTTGGCCCTGAAACGCCTCCAGACCAGGCGCGTTGAAAGCGTGTACTGCATCAGGTCGATCACGTGGCCGAAAAACTCGACGTCGGAATAGTTTTTCAGCCGGACGTTGAGGGCCGAATAGCCGTCCAGAAAGGGGAACGGGACGTCGATCACCCGGCCCTCGGCCTGATATTGTTGGTTGAGCGGGGCCGAGTTCCCGAACGCCGTCAGCAGCGAGTAGTTGGGATAGACCCCCGGCGCCAGGTCCAGAAACCTCTTGGTCAACTCGAACGGCTCCGGCCCCGCGTCGGAATCCAGGCCAAAAATGAAATTGGTCTGAATATACGGGATGTAACGCATCACCATGTTGACGTGTTCGGCCACCGCCCGGACCTTCTCCAGGCCCACGTTGTTCCGCTGCCTGGACTTGCCGTTGAACCCGAACCACGACTCGATCCCCGGCAACACGACGATGAAATGATTCTCCTTCATCCGTTTCAGGTGGGGTTCGCTCAACAGGGATAGACTGCTTTCGCAGGCAAATTCGAGCGCGCCGGGCTTCACCGCCGACTCGATGACCTCCATGTAGTCGTCGAACCGGACGCCGAAGTTGGGGTCGAACCAGGACACCTTCGGGGGGGAGGGCTGCCCCTGGAGAAAGGCCAGATCCTCCCGGATCTGGTCGTAGGGCAGGGTCTGGTAGTCCACCTGGGAGTCGATGCAGAAGCTGCACGTGTAGGGGCAGCCGAGACTGCCGATCATCTGAACCACGTGAATGACCCAGGTCTTGTCCAGGTTCTTCTGAATGAACTTCCACCGCTCCCGCACGCCGGGCAGCGCCTCGGGCTGTTGCCGGGCGCTGAGCAGGACGCCTTCGCGCGGGTTCGGCGAGGGGTCCTGGAGCAGGTCGTGGATCAGCTCCCGGTCGGCCAGGCCGATGACGTAGTCGAAATGGTCCCTGGCGTCCTCCGCATATGCGCGGGCGTGCGGCCCCCCCAGAACCGTGACGACGTTCCGCTTCCGAAAGAGGTTCGAGATGCTGTAGGCCAGGTACGCGGCCTGGGTGAAGGCGCAGACGAACAGGACGTCCACGTCGCGCGGAAGCTCGCGGCGCAGGTCCTCCAGGCCGGTGTAGGTGACATAATCGACCTCGTGCCCCATCTGTTCAGCCCAGACGGCGATGACCTGCGGCATGATCGAGGCGAAGTTCGGGTTGAGCATCCTGGCGTACAGGGTATCGGCCGGCTGTTTTTCGATCAGATCGACAATCCCGATCTTTAACGCCTTGCCTCTGGTCGGTTGCCGCGCGGGCTGAGACGGACTCATGAAATAGATCTCCTGTATGGTCTGCGACACGGCCTTGCCGGTCGCGGGTATTGCCTACACGACTACCCCACCCTCCTGTACCGGAAACAATCCCCGACAGTGGATCACCCCAACAGTTCTGCAATCTCCACCGGCCTCCCCCCCTCGCGGGCGCTCTGCACCGCGGCGAACGTCAGGGCCAGCGACTTCAGGTTGTCCCGCCCGCTGCACTCCGGCTCTCGCCCCTCTCTCACCGCCGCGACGAACTCGGCCAGGAGGGCGTCCTGCCCGGCCAGCGGCAGGGGGTCCAGAGGCACGGCCTCCCGCCGCTTCTGCTCCGGCGGGTGCTCCCGCGTGACGAAGACCTGGTCCTCCTCCCACGTGAGGCTCCCCCCCGGCCCGTCGATCCTCCAGTCCCCGTTCCACGGCGACTGCCGGCCCACGCTGCACCCGCAGGCGTGGTGCGTGGCCACCAGCCCGCCTGAAAACTCGATGAACGCCACGTGCGAGGCGTCCCCCGCGTGCCACCCCCACCCCGGATTCCACGACCGCGCCGTCACCCGGACCGGCTCCTGCCCCGTCACATAGCGCAGCAGGTCGAAGTGGTGGATCCCCATGTCCGTCAGCAGCGGATACGGCATCGTCGTGTAGTGCGTCCCCGGACGGGTCGCCCAGGCCCGGTAGAACCCCACAGCGACCTGCGCGGGCGCCCCCACGACCCCCTCCGTCAGCAGCCGGCGCGTCGTGCGCGGCGCCGGCCCGAACCGGTAGTTCTGCGTCACAACGTGCGTCCGCCCCGCCTTCTCCGCCGCCGCCACGATCCGCCTGGCCGCCCCGAAGTCGTCGCTCAACGGCTTCTCCCCCAGCACGTGCAGCCCCGCCGCGAACGCCTCTAAGGCCACGGCCTCGTGCGCCGCCGGAGGGGTCACGTCCAGGACGAAGTCCGCCCGGCCCGCCTTCAGCGCGTCCGACAGCGACGCGAACGCCCGGTCCAGCGGCAGTTCGAGCCTCTCCGCCACGGCCCTCCGCTGCGCCTCCACAGGCTCCACGAAGCCCACCAGATCCACCTCCGGGTTCCGCTCGCAGACCCGGATCCAGCTCTGCCCCCGCCCTCCCATCCCCACCAGAATGCCTTTCATGCCCGCGCCTCCCTTTCAGAACGTGACAGAAACCTCTTGACTTAGGCCCAAACTTCCTACATAGTATGCACGGCCCGCAAAAAGTCAACAAAAAAATACCCCTCCTCCTGAAGGGGTTCTGCTGACCGCCATTCCCGAAAACGCCTGATGAAAGGGACGCCGATGTATTCCATAGACCTCTCGGGGAAAACCGTCCTCGTCGCCAACGTGGCCAACAAGCGGAGCATCGCCTGGGCCATTGCCCAGCGGCTTCAGGAGGCCGGCGCGCGCCTGGCCCTCTCCCACCTCAACGAGCGGGAGGAGGAGGCCGTCCGTCCGCTGGTCCAGGAGAGCGGCTGGGCCGACTGCCGTCACTTCCGGTGCGACGCCTCCGATGACGCCTCCGTCGAGGCCCTGTTCAAGGCCCTGACGGAGACGTATGGCCGCCTGGACGCCCTCGTCCACGCCATGGCCTTCGCCCCCCGCGAGGCCCTCTCCGGCCTCTTCCTGAACACCACGCGGGACGCCTTCCGCATCGCCCTGGAGGTGAGCGCCTACTCCTTCACCCGCCTGATGCAGGGGGCCGCCCCCCTGATGACCGACGGCGGCAGCGCCCTCACCCTCACCTACATGGCCTCCGAGAAGGTCATCCCGGGCTACAACGTCATGGGCAGCGCCAAGGCCGCCCTCGAGCACGCCGTCCGCCATCTCGCCGCCGAGCTGGGCGAGCAGAACATCCGCGTGAACGCCATCTCCGCCGGCCCCCTGAACACCCTGGCCGCGCGGGGCGTCCGGGGCTTCGTGGACATGCTCCAGCACCATCGGGAGCGCGCCCCCCTGCGCCGCAACATCACCCAGGACGAGGTCGCCAAGGCCGCCCTGTTCCTGTTGAGCGACCTGGGCAGCGGCGTCACGGGCGAGACCCTGCACGTGGACGCGGGGTACAATATCATGGGGATGTGACCTCACCCTACAGCGACGGGGGAGGGTGAGGTCTTCATCTCCTCACCTTCCCCAGCCCCTCCCGCGCGGCGGACATCAGAAAGACCAGATCGCAGGTGAAGTCGATGAACCGGAACCCCTCCTCGACCCGCCGGTTCACGTCCTCCGCCGTCGCGCACGGCAGCCCCACCGGCACGCCCGCCCGCTGTCCCGCCTTCAGCACCCTCTGCACCGCGGCCTCGTGGTCCGGGTGTCCGATCTTGACCCCCATCGACAGCGCCAGGTCCCCCGTGCCGATGAAGCAGACGTCTATCCCCTTCACCTTCAGAATGTCCTCCGCCCGCTTCACCGCCTCGACGTGCTCCACCATGACCACTGCGCAGACCTCCTCGTTGAACCTCGGCCCGTAGTCCGGCCCGTAGGGGCTGGCCAGCGCCCCCATCGACCGGCCCCCTGCCGGCGGGAAGCGCATCGCGGACACGGCCAGCCCCGCCTCCTCCGGCGAGTTGACCATCGGGACAACGACCCCCATCGCCCCGGCCTCCAGGGCCTGCTTGATCGGCATGGGGTGGTTCCAGGGCACGCGCGCCATCGGGACCGCCTCGCTCGCCGCGATGCTGGCCAGGCAGTGGAACGCCGTCTCCTGCGTGATCGGGCTGTGCTCCATGTCCACGACCAGAAAGTCGAACCCCACGTGTCCCAGATTGTCCGCGACCACGACCGACGCCAGGTTGAGCCACGTCCCGACGGTCGCCTTTCCCTCTGAGAGCATCTGTTTGACCCGATTTCGCTTCAGCTGGCGCATGGCCTGTCTCCTCTTTACGTGCATACCTTACGTACCGCCTCCACCACGATCTTGACCTCATCGTCCCGCACCGTCCTCACGTCCAGATAGACCCGGTCCTCCCGGACGTAGCCCACCACCGCCGGCTCGCACAGCCGCAGGCCCCGCGCGAGGCCCGCCGCGGACCCGGCCCTCGGCCTGAGCGTCACCGCGGCGCTCGGGATCTCCTCCAGCGGCAGCGCCCCGCTCCCCGTGTAGGCCACGCTCTCCTCCACCCGCGCCTCCACGCGCCCCTCCAGCCCCTTCAGCCCCTTCATCAGCCGCCCCGCCCGGCGTCGGAGCGCCGTCACGGGCGCCGTCAGCATCCGCAGCGTCGGATGCTCTTTGAGCAGCGCCGCCGGGCGGAGATACAGCCGCAGCGTGGCCTCCAGCGCCGCGTAGGTCAGCTTGTCGCACCGCAGCGCCCGCATCAGCGGGTTCCGGCGCATCGCCTCCACCGCCCCTCTCCGCCCGACGATCACCCCCGCCTGCGGCCCGCCCAGCACCTTGTCCCCGCTGAACGTCACCACGTCCGCCCCGGCCCGCACGCTGTCGCTCACCAGCGGCTCGTAGGGCAGGCCGTAGGGCCGCAGGTCGATCAGCACGCCCCCGCCCAGGTCGTGCGCCACCGGGACGCCGAACTCCCGCCCCAGCGCCACCAGGTCCTCCAGCCCCACCTCCGCCGTGAACCCCATCACGCGGTAGTTGCTCGGATGCACCGACAGCAGCAGCCCCGTCCGCTCCGTGATCGCCTCCCGAAAGTCCTTCAGGTGCGTCCGGTTCGTCGTCCCCACCTCCACCATGCGCGCCCCGCTCCGGGCCATCACGTCCGGGATGCGGAACGAACCCCCGATCTCGATGAGCTGCCCCCGCGACACCACCGCCTCCCGGTCTCTGGCCAGCGTGTTGAGCGTCAGCAGCACCGCCGCCGCGTTGTTGTTCACCACCGCCGCCGCCTCGGCCCCCGACAGGTCGCAGAGCAGCCCCTCCACGTGCGAGACCCGCTCCCCCCGCTCCCCGTCCTCCAGGTCAACCTCCAGGTTGCAGTATCCCCCCGCCACCGCCGCCACCTGCCTCATCGCCGCCTGCGGCAGGGGCGCGCGGCCCAGCCCGGTGTGCAGGACCACCCCCGTGGCGTTGACCGCGCGCCGCAGGGACGGCCGCAGCCGCGCCTCGATCCGCTCCCGCATCCGCCCCACGGCCGCCCCGGTCGCCGCCGCGCGGTCCGGGCAGATCGCCCCGCCCCGGATCGCCCCCCGCAGGTCGTCCAGCGCGGCCCGCGCCGCCTCCTTGACCCACGCCTCCGAGCAGCGCTCCGCGAGCGCCCGCGCCTCCGGCAGGGACAGCAGGCCGTCCACCGACGGCAGGACGGAGAGGTCGATGCGAATGGGTTCCGAGCTAGGATTGTTCATCGCGACGGTTCAACCAGTTCACGAACCAGACCATTCCGACCGCAGAGATCACAAAAAGGAGCGTCTTCGTCCCCATCAGCGGGTCGGGCGAGCCGAGCAGGCGAGACGACCCGACCCAGTAGTAGGACAGGCCGGCCAGGGCGATGGCCGCCCCGGCGATGAGGTGAGAGCGATTCATGGATTACCTCAAGGTTTCAGCCATAAGATCACCGCCCCGACCGCCATGCGGTACCATCCAAAGGCCCTCAGGCCGTGCGTCCTGAGAAACTCCAGAAAGCCCGCGATCACCCCCCACGCCACGGCGAACGAGGCCACGAACCCGACCCCCATGGCCAGCAGGTCGCCGCCGGACAGGACGTGCCAGGACTTGAGCAGGTCGTAGGCCGCCGCAGCCGTCAGCGTCGGGATGGACAGGAGGAACGAGAAGGCCGCGGCCGTCGGATGGTCCAGGCCGAGGCAGAGCCCGCTCAGGATGGTCGCCGCCGACCGCGAGACCCCCGGCCAGAGGGCGAGACACTGCCCGGCCCCGATCAGGGCCGCCTGCCGCAGCGTCACCCGGCCCAGGTCGAGGGTGCGCGCCTCCGGCCGCCACCGCTCCACGGCGAAGATGGCCACGCCCCCCGCCACCAGGCCGACCGCCACGGTCCAGGGCTGGAACAGGTGGCGCTTGATGACCCCGTGCAGCCCGGCCCCCGCCACGAGCGCCGGCAGGACGGCCAGAAGGATGCCCAGCAGCGTCCGCCGCGCCTGCGCGGGGTCCGGCAGAGCGTTTGAAGTCCGCTCTGCGTTCTCAGCGCTCTCAGCCGTAAATCCTATGGCCGCCGTGATCGTCTCCCACAGCCACCCCCGGTAATAGACCACCACGGCCAGGATGGCCCCCATCTGGATGAAGATGTCAAAGGAGTCCGCGGCCTCCCCCCTGAACCCCAGCAGGTGTCCCACGACGATCAGGTGCCCCGTGGACGAGACCGGCAGGAACTCCGTCAGCCCCTCGACGACGCC
>CAYRZX010000048.1:0-13165 GCA_964428665.1 uncultured Gemmatimonas sp. | reverse complement strand
AGCGCCAGCCCCCCCAGCGACTGGAGCCCCGGGTGCCGGGCCAGGATCAGGTCCCCGAAGCCGAGCATCGTCGTGAACGCCCCGACCGCCACGGCCTGCCCGGTGGTCATCACCACCCGCATCAGGCCCCCGACCCCCTCCTCCCGGTAGCGATGGTAGAGATGCACCCCGCTGTCCAGGCTCAGCCCGATGAGTGCGGGGAACACGACCATGTTGAACAGGTTCAGCTTCATGCCCAGCAGCGCCATGCCCCCGCACATCCAGAGGATGCCCACCAGCAGGGGGAGCAGCACGAGCAGGGCCGCGCGGAGGGACCGGAAGTCCCCCAGGACGATCAGGAACACGACCAGGAGCGTGGCCAGGACCGCGACCCTGCTGTCCCGCATCATCACCAGCAGCACGTCCGCGAACACTACCTGCCCGCTGGAGGCGTGGTAGACCTTGCCGGACGGGATCGGAATGTCCCGGACATCCTCGGCGAAGCGGATGGCGTTTCGCCCTTCGGCCAGGGACACGCCCGGATAGATGAAGACGAAGTTTCCGACCTGGCCGTCCGCGCCCGTGAAGTTCCTCCGGACATTGTAGGGGAGGTCCTGGATCTGAATCGGCCTCACATCCAGCAGGTCCCTCAGGCTGTCCACCTGCGCCCGCTGCCCCTCATGGAGCAGCTTCACGTTCTCCTCCCGGAGCAGGTCCTTGAGGTCCTGAATGACCAGATACTTCCCCTCCTGGTCCGCCGGAAGGGCCGAGTAGATCGTCTTCACCGTGTCGATCGTGGCCGTCAGCGTGTCCAGCCGCATCCGCTCCAGGACGACGCTCACCACGGCGTCCAGGTCCTCCTTCGAGTCGGCCAGGACCACCGCCGGGGACTGCGACAGCGAAAAGATGTGGCCCACCTTCTCCCTGGCCTGCTCCGTCTCCGGCACGTAGGCCCGGAGCTTCCGGAAGTCGTATTCAAACTCCAGCCGGGGGATCAGGAGGATGGACCCGATCGTCAGGGCCACGCCCACGCCCAGGATGCCCCGGGCCATCGGCATCGGCCCGGCCGCGGCGCCCCGGGCCCCGGACGCCCCCCTCCTCCGCAGGAGCCGCCATCGCTCCGACACGACCAGAAACGCCGGGAAGACCGTCAGCATGGCCGCCAGGCAGAGCAGATACCCCAGCCCCATGATGAACCCGAACTCCGAAAACCCCTTGAAGTCCGTGATCATCAGCGAGAAGAAGGCCACGGCCGTGGTCGCCCCGGAGGTCAGCATGGCCTGCCCCGTGCGCGCCATGATCAGCTTCAGGGACTCCTCCACGCCCGCCCCGGCGCGCCGGCTCTCCAGGTAGCGGTAGAGCAGGTGGACGCCGAACTCGATGCTCAGGCCGAACAGCACCACGAACAGGAACGCCGTGATGACGTTCAGGTTTCCGATGGCCCCATAGGCGATCCCGAACGTCCAGATCAGCCCCATCAGGAGCGGGACGCCCAGGAAGAAGGCCGTCATCGGCTGCCGGAAGTAGACCGTCACGAGCAGGATCACCGCGATCAGGCCGTAGAGCAGCGTGCCGAGCACGTCGTCGATCAGGATGTCGTACTCGTCGACCCGGTTCTGGAACTGCCCCGAGTACTCCACGCTCATCCCCGGGTCGTAGCGCCTGGGGTCCACCCGGGCGACGATCCCCTTGACCTCCCCCAGCACCTCCCGGACGAACGCCAGGTTGTTCGACGACCCCGACGGATAGACCTCCACGGCCAGCGTCCGCCCGTCCTCGCTGGAGAAATACGCGTCCTTTCGCGTCCTCCCCTCGTACTTCCGCTCGATGTCGGACAGGTCCAGTGCCTCGTTCTCCACCTCCCCATCGTCCAGGGAGACGTAGAACGGCGAGAGCTTGATCTTCTCCTGCGCGATCCGCTCCTCGACCCGGTCCCGGATGGTCTCCAGGTCCTCGATCCCCATGTAGAGCAGGCTGTGCTTGCGGAAGAACTCCTTGTCCACCCGGTAGTCCACGAAGTGAATCAGCGGACTCCGGTTGAGCGCGGCCACCAGGTCGTCCACGAACGCCCTGGCGCGCTCGGGGTGGTCGGAGGTGACCACGACCCTCAGGTTGCCCACCCCCCCCAGCCTGGCCCGGATCTGCTCCAGCGCCTGGACGCTGGGGTAGTCCTTCGGCAGGAGCGCCCCGAGATCGCTGTCGACCCTCAGCCTCGACACGAAATAGCCCGCCACGAGCGTCAGCAACAGACCCACCAGGATGACGGCCCGGTGGCGCCGGTAGAGGAAGGCCGCGTGTCGTTCAGCGTATCGAGACCACATGGGGACCCTTTTTCACGTTGCGCTTTCTATTTTGAACTTTGCGTCCCGCACCTCCCCCTCCATCTCCTGTCCCCGGCGTTCGAGGTGCCGACTCACACACACCAGGATCGCCCAGCAGACCAGCAGGACAAAGATCCCCACCAGAATGGTGTTCGTCCAGCTCAGGGCGTGGCCCAGCAGGGCCTCCAGGTAGAACCGGGGGATGCGCCCGATGAACACCGCCAGCATGTAGCGCCGCACCGGATAGCCGCTCGTCGGGCCGAGGATGCGGAACGGGTAGAACACGATGAACGGCGCGAACGCGGCCAGGACCAGGCTCGCAAACGGCGCCTTCAGAAAATAGTGGACGCACCCCTGATAGACCCGGTGCTCCCGCGCGTCCCCCACCCGCGTGCGGTTGAAGATGAAGTTGACCGTCTCATAGTCCAGAAAGCTGGAGATGAACGTGGCCACGCCCGCCACCAGGGCCACTAAGAGCGGATCGAAGAGCTTCCCGGCCACGACCATGGCCGGCTCGTGAGGGAGGGGGATGACCGAGTGGGAGGGGATGGTGTAGAGGAACAGGAGAATCAGCGGGCGGGAGGCCGGAAAGAGGAGAGCGATGGGCGCGGCTGCGGCGCAGCAGAGGCCCATCACGGCCAGAAAGACCTTCCATCTGGGGGCGAGGCGCAGGGGCATGCGGGGCTCCAGGGGTTCGGAAACGGGAAATAGGGAGGATTCAATCTATCACAATCCGGCCCCGATGTCAACCCGGAATCAATACCACTTCCAGTTGACCCCGTAGGTGAGGCCCACGTTCAGGTCCGACCGGAACGCCGTCCCCTGCGTCGCCTTCCCCTGGATGTAATCTGCGCGGTAGGTGTAGAGGTTGCCCTGCACCGTCAGGTGGAGCAGCCCCACCAGGGGCACGGACAGGACGTTGTAATTCTCGAACGAGGTCACCCGCCGGTCCGTCAGCCCCAGGAACGTCCGCACCCGGCCCGAGTAGGTCACGCCGCTCTTCAGCCTTCGCCGGTACTCCACCCCCACCTCCGTCCCCACGTCGTTGGCCTTGCTCGACAGGTCCCGCTGGCCCCGCCCGCTGAACCGGGCCACCAGACCGCCCGCCACCTGCCGCTGAAACCCGATATTCCCCCGCACCTGAAAGGGCCGCCCCCCGGCCCCCGCCTGCGGCGTGAACGCCGTCAGGAGCCCGGCGGACAGGAGCGGGTCCACGATCCCCCCGGTCCGGTAGCGATAGGTGGCCGCCACGTCGATCTGGTCCGACGACTTGGCCAGGTCCCGGAGCCCTCGCCCCACCTGCCCGAAGTCCAGGCGCGTCTCTATCCGCGCCACGCTCCGCCCCACCTCATAGCCCGCCCCCGCGGACATCTTCCCCGACCACGCCACCGCCGTCACCCCGCTCAGGAAGGCCGCCCGCTCCCCCTGTGTCCGGTAGCGATCCACCGCGTCATTGATGAAGTTGCGGACGAACGACCCCGTCATCGCCCAGCTCCCCTGCCAGATGCGCGTGCCCCGCTCCCCCCGGAAGTCCTCCGGGGAGGCGCTCCAGTTCGCCATCAGATAGTCGATCAGGCTCTGCCGGATGCCCGCGCTCAGGTCAGACCGCCGGCGCCCCGAGCGGAACTCCGCGTGGCCGTCCCCGCCCCCCGCCAGGAAGTCCGACGTCACGACCCTGTAGTCCTCCCCGTCCATCAGCGGCCTGCCGTTCACGAGCACCCCGCCGCCCCGCCGCTCCACGCCCGAAAAAAACAGCTCCCCCGGCTGCCCCCGCAGCCCCTGGCCCCGCTGGAACAGGGACCGCACCCGATCCCCCCGCAGCGTCACGGCCACGAGGTGGCCGTCGAACCGGACCGTCTGGGCCACGTCGAGCCGCGTCCACACCCCGCGCCGAAACCCCTCCTGAAAGACCGCCTCCAGCGCCCCCCGGTTGACCACCCCGATCTCCCCGCCCCCCCTGCGCCGCGCCACGCCCGCCAGGACCTGCCCCACCTCCTCCCCCGTCCCCGCCTCCACGCGCCCCACGACCCCCTTCATCGCCCGCTCGAACGCCGCCGCCCGGCCCTCCACGAGGCGGGCCACCCCCGTGTCCTGCGGCGCGCCCTCCACGGCCAGCGCCCCCCACCGCACGTCCCCGGCCCGCCACCCCGCCCCCTCGCGCGCGAAGGCGACCTCCAGCCGGCCCACGTAGTCCCCCTGCTTGGGCGTGCTCACCACCCGCGCCCCCCCCATCAGCCAGGCCATCCCCACCGTCGCCCGCGCCTCCGACGGCCGGTGGTAGTCCCCGGCCACCACGAGGTCCGCCCCCTCCGCAGACCGGGCCAGGTCCAGGGCGTCCGCCTCCCGCATCGACGTCAGCAGGATGACGTAGTCCGCGCCCCCCTCCCGGAGGTCGCGCACAGCCGACCGCGCCGCAGCGAAGGGGTCAGACACCTTCACCCCCTTCAACCGCTCCGCCGTCGTCAGCCGGACGGCCTCCGCCGGCGTCAGGCCCGCCACGCCCACCCGCACCCCCCCGACCGTGAAGGTCGCGCAGGGCCTGAACAGGAGCCGCCCCGTGGCCGCGTCCAGCACGTTGGCCGACAGAAACGGAAACCGCGCCTCCGCGGCGCGGACGCGCAGCGTGTCTGCGCCGAAGTCGAAGTCCCGGCCCCCCACCGCCGCCGCGGCGTAGCCCGTCCGGGACATCGCCTCCACCATCGTCGCCCCCCGGTCGTGGGCCGACAGCGGGTCAGGGCTGAGGCCGTTCCCCGCGTCCAGGGCGATCGCACGGCCCCCGGCCAGGGCCCGCCGGATGAGCGCGGCCCGGCCCGCCGCCCCCCTCAGGTCCCCCGACAGGTCGTTCGTGTGGAGGATCGTGAGCGTGACCGTCTCCGGCCCGGCAAGGGCAGCCCGCGTCCGGCCGGTAAGGAGGACGATAACCAGGCAGAGCGAAAAATTTTTAACCCGACTCACGTCTCTATTCCGTTCGCCTTTTCACTCCTTCGGGACCTGGATGCTGACGTATCGCTGGCTGCGGCCCCGTCGGATGAGCAGCAGCGCGGTCCCCCCCGGCTTGAGGGTCGAGAGGGCTCGCCGGAACTCCGCCGCATTCTTCACCGGACTCTGGCCGACGGACTTGATCAGGTCCCCCTCTCGAAGCCCCGCCTCCGCCGCCGGGCTGTCTTCGGCTATGCCTGTGATCACCACGCCGGCCTGCCCCCTGTAGCCGAACTGCTCGGCCAGGTCCGGGGTCAGGTCCTGCACCTCGATGCCCAGGCCCTGCGCCGAGGCGCTCTCCTCCCGGCCTCCCATCGCCGCCAGCCTCTCCATCGGAGGCCGCTCGCCGAGCGTCACGGAGATCGTGACCTCCTTCTTTTCTCGCACGACCTTCAGCGCCACGGGTTTGCCGGGGTCGGTCGCCGCAATCGTGTTCATCAGGTCATCCCTGTCCTTGATCGGCTTCCCGTTCACGGCCACGATCACGTCCCCCGTCTGCACGCCCGCCTTTTGCGCCGGAGTGTCCTCATGCACCTCGGACACGATCGTCCCCTCCTGAGACTTCAGACCCAGAGTGGACAAGGCATCTTCCGGAATGTTCTGAATCGAGATACCCAGCCACCCCCGCGACACCTTCCCGGAGGCGATCAGGCTCTCCATCACCCGCCGCGCCATGTTGACCGGGATGGCGAATCCGTAGCCCACGTAGACCCCGGTGGGGCTTTCGATGGCTGTGTTAATCCCCACCACCTCGCCGTCCATGTTGACCAGCGCCCCGCCCGAGTTGCCCGGATTGATCGCCGCATCCGTCTGGATGAAGTCCTGGAATTTGGTGGACTCCAGTCCGTCAAGGCTCCGGCCCCTGGCGCTGACGATCCCGGCGGTGACCGTGTGCGACAGGCCGAACGGGTTGCCCAGGGCCAGCACCCACTCCCCGATCTTCAGCTTGTCGGAGTCGCCCAGCCGGGCGGTGGGGAGGCCGCTCACATCGATCCGGACCACGGCGATGTCCGACTCAGGGTCCTTCCCCACGACCTTGGCGGGGAGTTTCCGGCCGTCGCTCAGGACGACCGTGATCTTGTCCGCCCTGTCCACGACGTGGTTGTTCGTCAGGATCGTGCCGTTGGAGTTGACGATCACCCCCGACCCCAGGCTCTGCTGTTTCTGTCCCCTGGGCGGGTTAAGACGGGGATGAGAGGGGGGGAGGAACTGCCGGAAGAAGGGGTCCTCGAACGGGTCGAAGCCGCGCGCCGGCCTGACGGTGGCCTCCGTCGTGATCGAGACGATCGCCGGATCGACCTGTCTGGCCACGTCCGCGAACGCCTGGCTCAGCTCCTTGGCGTAGGTCTTGCCCCCCTGCGCGCCGGCGTCCGGCGGCGCAAGCGCCGAGCAGAGGATCAGCAGCGAGAGAAACAGCCCTAACGATAACTGGTGAAGGACGAAAGATGAAGGACGACGGGGTGATCTGCGGTGGGACGATCTGGTGACCATGACGACATTATGACTCCTTTCAGGCTTGGGATGAACGATCCGCCGGGTAGAGGCCAGACACGCCTCGCCCCTGCTTTTCAGACACCCTCTAAGACTCCTCAACCTCCCCAGGGTTCCGCATCAGGTAAGAAGTGAACTCAAAAAAGGCCAGAGCCCGCGCGTCGGACTCTGGCCTTTAAAAAAAACCGGCGGTTCGGGATCACTTCCCCTTTCTGCCGGGCCTCTGGTTCATGTCGTCCACCAGGGCATCTCCCTGAATGTAGACGTGAATCTGATAGACCTCGATCAGTTCCTGGCGGGCGGCGGAGACCCCGGCGCGAGCCTGTGCGAGCAACTCGTCAACTCGGCCCCGTTCGACCTTGGGAACCAGGTGAGACTTCCGTATGTAGGCCATGACGCCTCTCAACCCCGAATCAGTAGCGGGGACGCCGTCCACCGCCACCGCCGCCTCTTCCACCGCCCCTGCCACCGCCGCCGCCCGCCCGAGGGCGGGCCTCGTCCACCGAGATGGTGCGCCCCTTCACGTCCCTGCCGTTGAGGCCGCTGATCGCTGCCTTCGCCTCGGCGTCTGTGGGCATCTCCACAAACCCGAAACCCTTCGACTGGCCGGAGAACTTGTCCTTCACAACGCTCGCCGATGAGACCTGCCCGAACGTCTCAAACAGCTCCTTCAGGTCCGCCTCCGACACGTCGTAACTCAGATTCCCCACATAGATATTCATTGGGAGTCACTCTTTCGAGAATCGCCCCTGATGTCGCAGGGCCTTCTGCCGCCTGCGCGCGGAGCGCTGTTGCTTCATTTTGCGTACTTCTCCCTGAGTCATGAAAAACTGACTGCGCTTCATCTCTGCGAGGAGGCCGGACCTCTTGACCTTCGTGCTGAACCTTCTCAGGACCTTCTCAATCGGTTCCGCGTCCCGCACCTTGATTCCAACGTGTCCCACAATCCCCTCCTGGATGTCGCATCGTCCAGAGGGATACCCCGGCCCTCTTGGAGGGTCCGGGGTACTCTCTTCCAACGGAACTGCGTCCATCTACCGGGAATTGACCTTGACCACGTTGGCAGCCTGAAGCCCCTTGGGGCCCTGCTGGACCTCGAACGTCACCTGGTCACCCTCGGCCAAAGTCTTGAACCCAGAGCCCTGAATCGCAGAAAAATGCACGAACACATCGTCTCCGCCATCCTGCTGGATAAACCCGTAACCCTTGCTATCGTTGAACCACTTCACGATACCGTTAGCCATCCTGTCTCTCACCCCTTTCCTTCTGAGATTCGACGCGCCCTGATATCCGGCGAGCATGAAAAAAAGGCAAAGATCGTATCGTAATTTCTGATCTTTGCCTGATGATTCTCTGATGCTCAGTCCAAGAAACAGAAGACACGTCCGTATGGGTGCCATAATATACAAGAACCTGGGGTAGAAGTCAAGAAATATTACTCGGCGATCTTAAACCCCACCTCCCTCGACGCCTGCTGTCCCGTGAGGCCATCCGTCACGGTGATGCGCAGGGTATGTCCCCCCGGCTCCGCCCCGCTCATGTCAAAGGCCGCGTAGCCCGCCTCGACCTCGGACATCCCGGTCATCTCGTAGGTGATCGTCACCTCCTCCCGCTCTCGCTTCATCCCCAGAAACCGCCCGACCCCCTGCGCCACGCGCGCCCCCATCCCCTGCCGCCCCCTCACGGTATAAGCGACCTGGTAGGACGTCCTCCCCTGCGCGTCCCGGCCCAGGTTGTAGACCTCGTAATAGACGGACACAGGCGCCCCCCGGCGAAAGACCCCCGACGGCATCGGCAGGATGCGCAGCCCCCCCTTCGTGAACCGTCCGGGCGGGGCGTCCTTCTCAACGGAGGCGGCCAGCTCCACCTCGCTGAGCCTCAACCCCTCCTCCCCGTAACCGGGGACAACCACGTCCCGCCGCTGCGCCTGCGTCCGCCCCGTGGCCGGGTCCTCCACCTGCAGGACCAGGCGGTACGCCCCTTCCGGCACAGCGATCACCATGCGTCCGGGGACGAAGGCCCCCGTGTCAGCCGTGACGGACGCCGCCACCTCCTCGCGGAACCGGACGAGCTGATTCCCGTTCCCGTCGAACAGGGCCAGCCCCTGCCTGAGCCGCCCCGGCAGGGAGTCTGCGGAGACCACCTCCGGGGCCGGAACCCCCCAGTAGACCTCGAGATGGCTCCTCCCCCGCTCCCCCCGGAAACTCGCCGAGGCGCAGGTGAGAGAGAGCGGTTCCGCCCCCGCGTCCCACCGGGCGTACTCCGGCTGGCGCGCCGTCGCCACGCTCAGCAGGCGCTCCCCGTGCAGGGCCTGCCACGTCCGGGTGGCCGTCAGCGGCAGGTCGTAGGGCACCGGCGCGTAGTCGAACCGCCCGTTGCCCAGCTCATCCGTGAAGGTGAACTCCACCCCCCCGCCCACCTCCGCATAGACCCAGTACTCCCACCGGATGCCGGGCCGCACCGGATAGACCGGCCTCCCCCGCACCTCCGCCGTCTGCTGTGCAGGAACCTCGACCCGGCGGTAGCGGCTCCGGCCCTGAGGCGAGCCGGTCAGGTCCATCAGCAGGTCCCCCACCGCCGAGTCCGCCGCCCGCACGAACCGGTCCTTCACGGCCACCACTCTCGGGTCCGTCTCAAACCGGACGTCGTCCGACCTCCCGACGTGGTCCGGCTCCCCGTAGCGCACGTACACGTCCCCCCGCCGGTCCCACGGAAACGCCCCGTCCGCGAAGCGCTCGCGGGAATGGGCCACCCTCCGGTAGTGCTCCACCAGCCGCTCGTTGAAGTCCGACAGCGGCGTGGGGTCCCGCCACTGCCAGTACTTCCGGACAGCGCCCTCCTTTGCCGCCCCCCCCGCAGCCGCCTCGTCCCTCCCCACCACCCACCTCAGGTCCCGGTAGACCGCCTGCTCGCGGGCATCCAGCGTCGAGAGGTAGTCCTCAAACGCCTGCTGCGCCCGCTCGTAGTCCCGCTGATCCAGATAGACGAGCGCCCGGGACAGGAGCCCCCTGGACTCCGACCGGCGGCCCTGCGACCGGAGCTCCTCGGCCATCCTCAGCGCATCCGGGTACCGCCCCACCTTCCGGTAGGCATCCACGAGCCGCCGCCTGGCCTCGGCGTGCGCCGGGTTCACGGCGATCTGCTGCTCGTAGTAGGACACCGCGGCCTTATAGTCCCTGTCGTGGCGCTCGTAGATCGTCCCGGCCCGGAAGTAGGCGTCAAAGTGCCTGGGGTCCAGCCGGATGACCTCTTTAAACGCCTTCTTCGCGTCTAAGTTCCCCAGCCCCAGGTGCGTCATCGCCAGGTTGTACTGCGCCTCCACGTAGGTCCGGTTCAGGGCCATCGCCTTCTGGAAGCAACGGATGGCGTCCACCCTCCGGTAGGGCATCTGCGCGTAGACCTGCCCCAGGCCGTTGTGGGCCTCGGCCAGGCGCGGATCATCCTGAATCGCCTGCGCGAACGCCCCCTCCGCCGTCTTCAGGTCGCCCAGCCTCAGGAGGACGTAGCCGAGCTGAGACCGGGCGCGGGCGTCCCCCGGCTCGACCCGCAGCGCCTCCTCGAAGGCCCGCGCCGCCCCCTCCATCCGGCCGAGCCGCGCGGAGTCGACCCCCGCGTTGTAGAGGGAGTCCCGGACGCTGGATGAAGACGCCCAGACAACGGAAGAGGTGAGCGCGATAATAAGGGACGGGATGATAAAGCGAGATGACATGGTTACTATTCTGTAATCAAAAATTCTGCCCGCTTGGACGCCTGCTCCCGGCTGTTCAGGTCCGTCACCGTCACGGTCAGGACGTAGCGCCCCGGCGCCGAGTCGCGGACCTCGATCTGAGCGTGGTGGAACGCCGTGGGTCCTTCCCCGGCCTGCTCGAACGACGCCACGATCCGCTCCCCGAGGTGAAGGTCCCCCTTCCGCGCCTCCTCTCCCCCCGCCAGAATCCGGGCGACCACCGACCGCCTGGAGGCGGAGGCGAGGGCGTAGTCGATCCGGTAGCGCGTCCGCCCCTCCCGGTCGGGCGTCAGGTTGTAGACCTCGTAGTAGAACGCCGGCGCCTGGGACCTTCGGAAGGCCCGCGACGGCATCGGGATCACCTTCAGGCCGTTCCGGACGAACCGCCCGTCCGTCCCGGCCCGGATCGTCCCCGCCACCTGCACATCGCTCACCCTCAGCCCCTGCGCCGGGTAGCCCTCCACCGGGGCCTCCTGCCGGTAGAGACCCGTGCGCCCGGAGACCTTGTCCTTCACCGACAGCGCGAACTGGTAGGTCCCCGGCGTCACGTCCAACCCCTCCGCGTCGATCAGGAGCGCCCCGGCCTGCCCCTGCAACTCCTCCGAGGCCCGGAACGCCGCGTCCTCCAGGGCGCCCCCCGCGTCCCGCCACGCCCTGTCGAACAGGGCGATCCCCCGCTCCAGCGTCACGACCCCGTCCGGGGAGACGCTCAACTGCGCCGCCGGGATCCCCCACGCGACTAAGAGCCGCGTCCGGCCCCCCTCCCCCCGGAAGGTGGTCAGGTCATAGTGAAACTCCAGCGCAGGGCCGGGGTCAAAGGCGTAGCGGTCGGGCGTCTCCTGCACCGCCCGGTCCACCGTGCGGGCCGGCAGCATCCGCTCCCAGAGCAGGGGCGTCGCCGTGTCCACCGGAATGGCCGCGTAGTCGTATTTCCCGTTTCGGAACTCGCTCGTGAACACGACCTCGATCCCGCCCGCCACGTCCGCGTAGATCCAGTACTCCCAGTCATCGTCCCGATTCGTCGGAAACACCGGGACCCCCCGCAGGTCCGCGGTCGGCGCAAGCTGGGGCCGGTCGATCTCGTAGAGCCCCTCCTTCGCCAGCGTCACGAGGTGGTCCTTCACCCGCTTCACGCGCACGTCCGTCTCCGCGACGATGTCGTCCGACCGGCTCCGGTGGTCCGGCTCCCCGTAGCGGATGTAGACCTCCCCCCGCCGGTCCCACGGCTGCGCCCCGTCCGAGAAGCCCTGCCGGGCGTGATAGACCCTCCGGTAGTGCTCCACCAGCCGCTCGTTGACCGGCGTCGTGGGCGTGGGGTCCCGCCTCTTCCAGAACCGCTCGATGAAACCCGCCACCTGCTCCGCCGGCGTCTCCGCCAGCGTCGCCACCTCTCCGGCGGACGCGACCAGGCCGATGTCCTGATACAGCGCCCGCTCCGCGCTGGGGAGCTTGGACAGGTAGACCCGGAACGCCTCCGCCGCGCTCCCGAAGTCCCCGGACGCCTGGTAGGTCAGCGCGATCTCCGGCAGGCAGCGGACCTGGTCCTCCGGCGCGTCCCGCAGGACCTCCGCAAACGCCGTCAGCGCCTCCTTGGTGCGACCCAGGCCCCGGAGGGCCTGGCCCAGCGCGATCTTGGCGTCCGGGTAGCCCGGCCTCAGCGTCGCCGCGCGGGAGAGGTGCGCCGCGGCCCGCTCCGCCCCGTCCCGCCGGCGCAACTCCGTCAGGCCCAGCCCGTAGTGCGCCTCCGCCAGTCTGTCATCCACCTCCAGCGCCCGCTCGTAGGCGTCCTGCGCCTTCCCCAGCCGGTCCTGCTTCAGGTACACGTCCCCCAGCCGGCAGAGCGCCGCCGCGTGGCCCTTTTTCTGCTTGAGCGCCCCCTCAAAGGCGTGGATCGCCCCGGCGTAGTTCCGCTCCGCCATCAGCCGGAGGCCCTTCGCGTAGAGGGAGTCCGCCGGGACCCGCTTCGCCGCAGGAGCGGCCCACGTCAGGGCGGGGGAAGTGCAAAGTGCAAAATGCAAAATGCAAAATCCTGCCCTGAGCAGGGAGGAGGGTCGCGACCTCATGGGAGCGACAGGTTGGGTGATCGAAGGGGCAAATTGGAAGAGACGGCAAGAGCCTGCGTAACTCATTGTGCGACAATCCTTGAATTTTGCGCACGTGCGCACAATTGGGTCGTAAACAGTGTGATTCGTACCCTTGCACTTTTTCCTGGAGGCCACCTCCCCCCCTCGTTCCCCCCGTGGACGGGAGGAAGACTTCTGTGGCCCTCCCCGTTCACGGGGAGGGTTGGGTGGGGGAGGTAAACAGCCAAAACCAAAAAGTGTAAGGGAATCGGTGACTCGCAACCTGAATCAATGAGAGAGTCAGGTCAGATACTCCCGCGCGTGCTTCTCTCGGAGCGCCTTTCAGGAGGAAGACACAGGTATCCGTATCCAGCAGATACCTCACAGTTGGACCTCCGAGGACCGGCTGCGTCGCAGTTGGCGGAGTTCCGCTACGATCTCCTGCGCCGGGCGTTCATCCTCCCAGGGACCACATGCCTTTAACACCTCCTCCAGCGTCCTTGTCGCAGGCGGCGCTGACTCAAAGTGGACCTTCACCTCACAGGGTCTCTGCACCGGAGGCGGCTCTAAAAGGATGACCTTCTCTCCGTCGAAATGTCCTTTAA
>CAYRZX010000047.1:0-27320 GCA_964428665.1 uncultured Gemmatimonas sp. | reverse complement strand
AGGCTCTTTCCGGGAACTGCTCGATCGGTGAAGTTATTCAATTTCTGATCCTAAGGAACTTTCATGACCTGGTGGCAATCCCTCCTGCTGATCCCCTACTGCCTTGCGCTCGGCCTGCTCCTCCTCTACGGCTCCCACCGCTACCTCATCGTCCGGCTCTACTACCGGAACCGGCGCGCCGCCCCGAAGCCCCACGACCCGCCCGACCCGTGGCCGTCCGTCACCGTGCAGCTCCCGGTCTACAACGAGCGCTACGTGGTGGAGCGCCTCATCCGGTCCGTGGCAAGGCTGGACTACCCCGGGGACCGGCTGGAGGTCCAGGTCCTGGACGACTCCACCGATGACACCGCCGACATCGCGCAGGCCTGCGTCGAGGCCCTCCGGCGCGACGGACGCGCCATCTCCCACGTGCGCCGGGGGGACCGGGAGGGGTTCAAGGCCGGGGCCCTGGCCGAGGGGTTGAAGACCGCCGGGGGGGAGTTCATCGCCGTGTTCGACCTTCCTGCGCACGCCCAAGTATCGCATCGAGCGCCGCGGGGACACCTGGCGGGGCAAACGCTACCGGCCCGGAAGGACCTGCATGCCGCTCGTCGAGCTGGCCCTCAGCGTCTACTTCGCCGGGCTGATCGGCTTCTGCGTGCGGCAGGGGACCTATTTCCCGATCCCCTTCCTGATGACCTTCGGGTTCGGGTTTCTCTACGTCGGCGCGATGTCCATCTGGCAGGGGAAGAGGCGAGGAGCGCGTGACCTCTCCGCGCCCACAGTAAGGCAGGGGATCGGGTGGGATAGAGACAGGGAGGGACCTACTCCTCCCTGTCGAGCAGCCCTTCGATGTTTTCGAGGAGGTCTTCGGGCTTCGGGCGCACGAGGGCGAGAATGGCGGCGTGGTGCACGATGACGTAGGACCGCTTTTCGTAGGTGATCTCGACGGCCTCCTTGCGGAGGAAGAAGGCCAGGTCGCCGGGCTGGGCCTGGAGGGGCAGATAGCGGACCACCTCCCGGGGCTGTGTCCACGGCTCCCCCTCCGAGTACTCGGGGTTCGCCATCAGGTAGCCCGGCCCCACCTGGACCACCCGCCCCGTGCCCAACTTCTCCTTCTCCGTCACCGTGACGGGGAGGACCAGGCCGGCCTCCGTGCGCTGCTCCCCCTCCTCCGGCTCGATCAGAACCCGGTCTCCGACGATGATCAGTTCGCTCATGAATCGCCTCCACATCCGGTTAAAAACCCGCTTTTCCCCGGAGCATGTCTGCGTCCCCTGCCGCCACCGCCTCCAGCGGGACCACCGTCGCCCGATCTCCCAGCGGGTACGGGCGATCGCCGGGATACACCACAGTCAAATGTTCCAGCTCCAGGTCCTCCAGCGCGATGCGCATCGAGCGCGTCAGTCCGGGCGCATCCTCTCGCTTGCACTCGACCCCCATACGACGCCCGCCTTTGAAAAGCAACAGGTCCAGCTCCGCCCCGTTGTGCGTGGCCCAGAAATAGGCCTCCTCCGGTTGTACGGCCTTGATCACCTCTTCGACGACGTAGCCCTCCCACGACGCCCCGCACTTCGGGTGGGTGAGCAGCTCGCGCTCCGAGCGGATGAGGAGAAGGGAATGAAGCAGCCCCGTATCCCGGAAATAGACCTTGGGCGACTTGACCTGCCGCTTCTTGAGGTTCGCGTGCCACGGGTGAAGCTGGCGCACCATGAACACCCCTTCCAGCAGGTCGAGATACCGCCGCGCGGTGGATTCATTGACACCCAGAGAACGGGCCAGCTCCGCCGCATTCCAGACCTGCCCGTGGTAGTGCGCCAACATCGTCCAGAACCGCAGCAGCGTGGGGGCGGGAATGTTGACGCCGAACTGCGGGATGTCCCGCTCCAGAAAGGTCTGGACGAAATTTTGACGCCAGACCTGGCTCTCCTCCTCAGATTCCGAAAGAAACGACCGGGGAAACCCCCCTCGCAGCCAGTGTCTGCCTTTTGCCCCTGTCCCGACCTCCCCCAGGCTGAACCCGCTGATCAAAAGGGTCTCTATCCGGCCTGCCAGCGACTCCGAGGACTGCCGCAGGAGGTCGGGGGACGCGCTGCCCAGGATCAGAAAATGGGCGGGCAACGGCTCCCGGTCCGCCAGCACCCGGAGGATGGGGAACAGCTCCGGGCGGCGGTGAATTTCGTCGATGACCACCAGCCCGCGCAATTCTCGCAGGGCGGTCATCGGCTCCTCTATGCGGGCCAGGCTCGCCGGGTCTTCGAGGTCAAAATAGTTGACCGAGTCCGGCGGCAGGAACTGCCTGGCCAGGGTGGTCTTGCCGCACTGCCGCGGTCCGATCAGCGCCACGACCCGGCTCCGCCGCAGGGCCTTTTCCATCAGACGCTTGAGGGCTGGACGGTCTATCATACCCTCAAATATAACAAGAAAATCCCGCACTGAAAGCAGGATTTTCTTGAATCATAAACATGTGATTTATTTACAATATCTTATTTTCCTCACAATGGAAATACCCTCAATTGTGCCCCCGGGGGCACAATTGAAGATTTTGTCCACGTGGACAAAATCCAGGTCTTCCGGCATCTTTACGAAAGGAGAGGGGAATATGCCCCGACTCAAGATCGGCGTCATCGGCTGCGGGGGACACGGACGGGGGCACATCGGGAGGTACGCGGAGATCCCCGACGCGGAACTCGTCGCCGTCGCGGACGCGAACCCCGAAAGGGCGCGGGAGGCCGCCTCCGAATTCGGAGTGCCGCACCCCTACGCCGACTACCGCGAGATGCTCGCCCGCCACCCCCTCGACATCGTCAGCCTGGCCCTCCCCCCGGCGGCCAACCGGGACGCGGCCCTGGCGGCCTTCGAGGCCGGCGCCAGCGTCCTGGTCTCCAAACCCCTGGCGATGAACCTCGCCCAGGCCAAGGAGATGGTCGCGGCCGCCGGGCGCTGTGGGAAGCGCATCTCTCTCTCCCTGCAGAACCGATTTCACCCCGAGGTCCGCGCCCTGCGCCGGTTCCTGGCCGACGGAAGGCTGGGCCGCGTCTACCACGCCCGGCTGTGGCACGGCCACGTCATGAACATCCCCGGCACCCCCACGATGTACAGACGGAGCCTCGCCGGCGGCGGCGTGCTCTTCCACACCACGGTCCACCTCCTCGACGCCGTCCTCTGGGTCCTGGGGAACCCCCGGCCCGTGCGCGCCTCGGCGGCCAGCTACCAGAAGCTGCGCCGGATGAAAAGGCCCGTCGTCACCTGGCCGGGCCCCGTGGAGGACTGCGACATCGAGGACTTCAACGTCGGCCTGGTCCACTTCTCCGACGGCGCCACGATGACCCTGGAGAGCAGCTGGCTGATGCACCCCCGCGCGCGCCAGAGCGGGGCCGAACTCTTAGGCGACTGGGGCACGGCCAGCCTCCGGCCCCTGCGCGTCGAGCTGGAGGACGGCGATCAGATCGTGGACATCACGCCCGAAATACACCTCGACGACGCAGACGACCTCGGCAACTCCTGCCGGGACTTTTGCCGGAGCATCCTGGAGGGCCGCCCCCCCCTCGTGCATCCCGACGAGATGCTCAACGTCCAGCGGATCATGGACGCCCTCTACGAGGCGGCGGAGAAGGGCTGCGAGGTCAGCATCGCGGATTGAGATCCCTCTTCAACTCGCGTACACGGCCTCGCGCAGCCCCTTGATGTAGCCGATGGCGAACAACCGGCCCACCGACGAGTACCCCGCGTGCTCGTTGCTGTCCCCCTCCATCGTCGGGACGTGGTCCGGCCGCAGCACGCCCTCAAACCCGACCTCCCGGTAGGCCTGCAGGCAGGCCCGCATGTCCGTCTGCCCGTCGTCGTGAAAGGCCTCCACGAACCGCTCGGGCGTGCCCCGCACGTCGCGGAAGTGGACGAAGAAGATCTTCTGCTGCCGCCCGAAGTGGCGGATGACCCCGGGCAGGTCGTCGGTCATCAGCGCAAAATTGCCCTGGCAGAGGGTGATGCCGTTGACCGGGCTGGGCACGAGATCGATCAGCCTCTGGAAATTCTCCACGCTGCGCATGATGCGCCCCAGCCCCCGGATGGGCGACAGCGGGGGGTCGTCCGGGTGCATCGCCAGCTTCACGTTGGCCTTCTCCGCCACCGGCACGACGCGCTCCAGGAAATACTTCAGGTTGTCCCAGAGCTGCTCTTCGGAGACCACGCCGTACTCCGTCAGCGGCGCGCGGCGCATCAACTCATGGTCATAGCCCGTCACCAGGGCCCCGCCCCGCGCGGGGGTCGTCGTGGAGGTCCGGAGCCAGTTGAGCACGGGCATCCACTCGGAGCACCAGACCGGGATGCCCACCGCCCCCATGTTGCGGATCAGGTCGCAGACGGCCTCGATCTCCTCGTCCCGTCCCGGCAGCCCCAGCTTGGCCCTGGTCAGGGGCGGCCGGCTCTCCAGCGCCGCCAGCTTGAACCCGGCGTCCTCGTAGGCCGTCTTCAGGCGCGTCAGCGCCATGTAACTCCACGGCAGCTCCTCGCGACTGACGTTGAGGCCCCGGCTGAAGTCCATGACCCCGACGACGTGGTCCACCCCGCACTGTTTGACCATTTTCCACAGCGGCGTGGGGCGGGGCGGCAGAACTTCGGCGATCTCGATCATGGCAGGTTCCTTTCAAGAGCGGTTCAATCGGCGGTGAGTTTCCAGACGTCGGGAAACATGTTGTTGCCCGCGACCATCCACAGCGCATTCTCATAAGTGAAGACGCTGGCGGCGTGCCTGGGGGCCCAGGGGGTGTCGGGCAGCTCGCGCCAGTTCACGCCGTCCGGGGAGTACCAGACATCGTTCCGGTTGCCGCGCCCGTCATACCCCTCCATCACCCACATCTGGTTGTCGAACACGGCCACCTCGTGGTACTGCCGGGGCGGCCAGGGCGCAGACTCGACGTGCCTCGTCCAGCTCACGCCGTCCGCGGAACTCCAGACATCGTTGTGGAACTTCCGGGTCGGCGTCGAGGGCGTGTCGTAGGTCCCCCCTCCCAGAATCCACATCCTCCCGTTGAACACCGCGCCCCCCCCGATCATCCCGCGCGGGGACCAGTCCGCGTGGGGGGCGACCCGGGTCCACGTCACTCCATCCTCAGAGTTCCAGACATCGTTGTAAAACGCCTCCTTCGTCTCGCCCTTGACGAACCCGGGCATCGTCTGGCCGCCCATCACCCAGATCTTCCCGTCGTGAACCAGCGTATAATGCAGCGCCCGGTTGCCCCACGGGGCGCTGTCGTTGACCAGCGTCCACTGCGCGCCGTCCGGGGAACTCCAGACGTTCGGCTGATAGTGCCCCTGGTTGCAGTCCCCGCCCACGACCCAGACCTTCCCGTCGTGCGCCGCGTACCCGGCGGTGTGCCGCCCCTCCCAGGGGGCCTGAAGGACCTCCAGGTTCCAGCTCAGCCCGTCGGCGGAGGACCAGACCTCGCTGTTGCAGACGTGAGGGAAGTGGACCTTGTCCTTCGGGTTCCACCCCCCCAGCAGCCACATCCTGTCCTGGAACACCACCGCCCCCGCCCCGTCCCGCCCCGCAAAGGCGGCCTGGAGCGTGACAGGGGCCCAGCGATACGACCTTGCCGCCATGCCTTCACCCTTTCTGTTGACGTTCAACCGGCCCGATCCTGGCAGGATTCATAACGCAAAGCCCTTGAGATGTCAAGATAAAAACAGACGGTGAGACGCCCCTCCTGAAAACACAAAGGCCGACTCACAGAAGGTGAGCCGGCCTTCAGTCCGCCGAAATTCCTTAGAACCTCTTAGGGAGAGCCAGGACAGGGATGGCGGATGGGCCCCGTGCGGAGGTACTCGGTCGTGCGTCTCTTGCGCTCAAAATTTCGGAAGGCGCGCATCACCTGTTCCTCTGTCAGCCCCATCGCCCCGGCCACCTCTCCTGCGCTGTGCCCCTCCTCGTAGGCGTACCAGAGCAGGTCCATCTGCTCGAACGGCATCTGGAAGAAGAACTCCTCTTGGGTACACGCAGCGCTGTAGGTGTCCGAAGTGGGAGAGCGGTTGACGATGACGTCAGGGATATCGAGATGACGCGCCAGCTGATAGACCTGGGTCTTATACAGGTGAATGATGGGCATGACATCCGCGCCGCCGTCCCCGTATTTGACAAAAAATCCCTGTTCGTGCTCGTGCCTGTTGGCGGTCCCGACGACCGCGTAGTTCATGGATTCCGCGTGGTAGTACAGCATCGCCATGCGACTGCGTTGCTTGAAGTTGGAGGCGGCCACGATCTGGAGGTATTCCCGGAGGGGGAGCCGCTTGCGCTCCTCGGTCCCGTCCGGCGCGACCATCGTGATCGAAAACAGATTGAGCGTGTCCCGGTCCAGGACGTCCTGGGGCAGCGCAATCTTAACCCTGTGGGTGCGGGGATCATACCCCGGAAAGACGCGGGCGACCGCCTCATCCCGCCTGCGGTAGCACCCCAACCCCTCCAGCGCCCCGGTCAGGTCTTCCACGACGGTGGGGACATCGAACCGGTCGGCCAGGAGGCGCGCCTGCGTCAGACTCCGGGGGTCCGTGTCCCGCTCCGGCACGATCACGCCCATCACGCGCTCGGGGCCTAACGCGCGCGCGCTCAGGGCCAGGGTTACGGAGGAGTCGACGCCTCCGCTGAGCCCCACCACCGCGCCACGGCGCCTGAGCGACCGCAGGACATCCCCGCGCAGCCTGCCGGCGATCTCCTCGCACACCGCCCCGGCGTCCATTTGAAGGACGCCCTTGTGAAAAAATCTTTCTCGCGATCGGCCCATGAAGGCCCCCCTCTGCTACGCCGCCACACTGAGCCTGCCGTCGCCGCGGACGACGCACGGGACGGGGCGAACGGCCCGGACCGACGGCTGGCCGGCCCCCTGAACGAACAGCCGGTGGACCAGCTGCGTGGACAGGATGCCCGTCAGGGCCATGCCCTCCGTCTCTGAAAGCGACCGGTCAGACCGGGCCTTGCTCAAAAGCCTGGCCACCGCCCCCGGGGCGAAGACCCCGGCGGCCTCAATCGCGGCCCTCGAAAGCAGGTCCTGGACATAGTCGGGCGAATCCGGCCCCAGAAAACACCCCGCCACGGGCGCCCGATAGGGCTGCTTGGGACGGCGGAGAATGGCGTCTGGAATCTGCCCCCTCATCGCGCGTTTGAGCAGAACCTTCTCCGTCAGGCCGCGAAGCTTGAACGCCGGCGGAAGGCCCGCGCAGAACTCGATCAGCCGGTGGTCTAAAAAGGGATATCGCCCCTCCACCGAATGCGCCATGGTCATGCGATCCCCCTGCGAAGAGAGCAGATAGCCGCTCATAAACATCGTCGCCTCGAGGTATTGCGCCCGCGACAGGAGAGGCCAGCCCTGAAGCCCCTCATCCACCCGGCCCCGGACCTCCTCGACGGGGTCATACTCGCCGATCCGGTCCCGGAGGGCGCGCGAAAAGAACTGTTTGATGCGGGCGGTGTTGTGCCAGCGAAGCGCGTGCGAATAGACCGGGTCGGAGGTGTTCGCCAGGTCGTATGCGAAAAAGAGGCGCAGCGCGCGGACGTCGGCGCCCTGAATCTGAGGGAGATAGGGGTACAGCCTTCGCAGGAGCAGCGGCCTGACCCTGGAGTCGGGCCTCCGCGCCCAGAACTGGCGGACCAGCGCCTCCTTGAAGATGCTGTACCCGGCCAGCATCTCGTCAGCCCCCTCCCCCGTCATCACCGCCTGGATGCCGCTCTCCCTCACCAGCCCGGACAGAAGATACATCGGCGCCGGCGCGGTGCGCAGGACAGGGGTCTCGGCGTGCCAGACGGCGTCGGGAAAGACCCGCCCGATGTCCGCGCAGCTGCACACCACGCTGGTGTGCCCTGTCCCCAGGTACTGCGCCGCCTCCCGCTGGTGGGCGGTCTCATCGAACTCCCGGTCTGGGAAACCGACGGAAAAGGTGCGGAGGTCCCCCTGCGTCTGTCTGCGCACGAGGGCCGCGACGGCGCACGAGTCGATGCCGCCGCTCAGGTAGGCCCCGACCGGGACATCCGACCGCAGCCTCAGGCGGACGGCGTCCTCCAGCAGCGCGCGGAACTCCTCAACCGCGTCTTCCACCCTGCGCCCGCCCGCATCGCCGGACAGCGGGAACGTCAGTCGCCAGTAAGGGGAGATGTTCAATCGCCCCCCACGGACGACCATAAAGTGCCCCGGCGGCAGCTCGTAGACCCCTTGAAACGCGGTCCTCGGCGTCAGGGGCGTCCAGAAGGTGAAGATCTGATCGAGCGACAGAGGGTCCAGCCGCGGGACGACCCCGGGATGCGCAAAGAGCGCCTTGATCTCGGAGGCGAAGGCCAGGGCGCCGGCGGTCCTGGCATAAAACAGGGGACAGATGCCGACCCGGTCCCGCGCCAGGAAGAGCTCCGACGTGCGCGCGTCCCAGAGGGCGAACGCAAACTGCCCGTTGAGCCTCCGGAGACATTCCACCCCCAGCTCCTCGTAGAGATGGACGATGACCTCGGTGTCGCACGCAGTGCGAAAAACGTGCCCCCTGGCCTTGAGCTCCGCCGTCAGCTCGACATAGTTATAGACCTCTCCGTTGAACACGACCCAGACGGACCCCTCCTCGTTGGACATCGGCTGTCGGCCCGCCTCCACGTCGATCATGGGCAGCCGCACGCTCCCCATCCAGAGGGACCCGTCCCGGCAGGCGCCGCGCCCGCCGGGCCCCCTGTGGGAGATCAGCGACAGCATCCGCTCCAGCAGCAGAGGCTCGAACGAGCCTTCGCCGGACAGGTCAAGCAACCCGGCAATCCCGCACATCCGAATGGACCTCCTCAGGGCAACCGCCGTTCAGCTTGCCTTGAACGAAGGCGACCATCGCGTCGACCGATTCCAGGTGATCGGGAACGACCTCGTGGTCCTCCACCTCGATCTGAAACATCTCCTCGAGAAAACCTATGACGGACAGGACCCCGACGGAGTCGAGGACCCCCTCGTTCAGGAGCGACGCGTCGTCTTTCAGGCCCTGATCGCCCCCCTCCAGGTAGACAAAGTTATCTAAAATAAACCGGCGTATGATCCCGCGAATCTCTCCCATAATATCCCTCTCCGTGGATGGGTCTGAGTGGATTCCGGCGCGTTGTTCTATCCCCTTCGCGCAGGGCGGTGTAATCGACCTTGCCGGACGCCGTCCTGGGAAGCGCGTCGTGGAACACGACGCCCTGCGGCACCATAAAGTCCTCCAGAGAGGCCCTGCAGCGCCCGAGGATGGACCTTTCATTGAGACGAGCGCCCCTGTCCAGGACGACGTGGGCCTGGACCGCCTCTCCCCAGAGGGGGTGCTCCACGCCGATGACGACCGCCTCCAGGACGCCCGCGATCTGGTGCAGAACGGCCTCCACCTCCCTGGGGCTGACCTTCTGCCCCCGGCTCTTGATGAGGTTGTCCTTCCGGGCGACGAAGTAGAGGAACCCCTCCTCATCGCGCCGGAAGAGGTCCCCGGAGCGGAGCAGCCGCTCTCCCGGCAGGCGGCCCGGCACGAACGTGCGGGCCGTCTCCTCGGGGTTCTCCCAGTACCCCAGCGAGACATTCGCCCCCCGCACCATCAGCTCGCCCACCTCGCCGGGCGGCGCCTCGTTCCCCTGTTCATCCACCACGAACACCTCCTCGTTGGGGATCGGGATCCCCACGGAGTCCGGCCTCCGGTCCAGCTCCTCAGGGGGGAGATAGAGCGTGCGGGTACACTCGGTCTGCCCGTACATCGAATAGATGCGGACGTGGGGGAACAGCCCCCTCAGCCGGGCGATGTGGGGCACGGGCAGGGCCGCCCCTGCGTTGGTGATAGTTCTCAGGTCGGGCAGCGTCAGGAGGTGGGGGCTGAGACTCAGGAGCATCGAAAACATCGAAGGCACCCCCGGGAACCCCGTCACGCGCTCGCGGCGCATCGCCTCGACGACCTTCAGGGGAAAGGCGAACGAGCGCTCCAGGACCAGCGTCCCCCCGACCAGAAAGGTCATCAGGAGCTGGTAGAGGCCGTAGACGAACGCCAGCGGAAGCGCGCTCAGAACGATGTCCTCCGGCGTGTTCCCCAGATACCGGGTGATGGAGGTCGCCGCGGCCACGATGTTGTGGTGCGCGTACATCACCCCTTTGGGGGCGCCCGTGCTCCCGGAGGTGTAAATCAGCCCCGCCAGGTCCCGGTCGATGCAGCGCACACCGGGGGGGGACGCCGGATGGCAGGACACGAGTTCATCATAAGAAGAAACCTTTGGGAACGATGGGGAGGTATCGCCGACCGTCACCACCTGCGCCTCCGGACACGCCTCCCACAGGCCGTCCCGGACCTGGCTCAGGCGCCCATCACTCGTGAGGATGAGCCTGGCGCGGCAGTTCTGAGCCACGAAAAGAAACTTGTCCCTCTTTACGGCGGGGTTGAGCGCGACGAACGCCGCCCCCGCCTTGAGGACCGCGAACAGGGCGACGCACGTCTCCACGGAGTTGTCGTGCCAGAGGATCACCCGGTCCCCGCGCCGGACGCCCTTCTGGACCAGACCCCGGCTCAACGCATTGGCCTGGGCCTCGACCTCCGAGTAGGTGAGACGCCGGTCCTGAAAGACCAGGCACGTCTTGTCAGGACACCTCTTCGCGCTGTCTTCGAGAAACTGATGCACGAGCAGCATAGATACCCTCTCATTCGTTCTCAGGTCGAGCAGGGCCTGGGCGCCCTGTGACGCCCTGTATGAACCTTTATCCCCAGCTTTTCTGAAAGAAGGCGTTTCTCGGAGGGCGTGACCGAGAACAACCAGAAAACCGTCCCAAAAAGGACGACGCCGGGCAGCCCCTGCAGCGCGATCGCCGTCAGGTTCGTGGGGGGCATCCACGTCTTGATCCCATAAGTCACCGCAAACTGCAACGCGCCGGGCAGGGCCGCCGGGGCAAGGGCGCAGCGCACGTAGTCCCGGTAATCCAGGCCATACACCCGGCAGGCCTGTTTCACCACGATGAGGTCGCCGACAATCATCGTGGAAAGGAGGGCGCCCAGGGCCACACCCGTCAGCTGGAGGGGGTGGATCAGCGCAACGCTGAGGATCACGTTGACGAGCAGACAGACCGTCGAAAGACGCGCCGTGTACCCGTGATGCCCCGTCATCCCCAGCACGTTGGAGGCCATCGTCCACGGAATGGAGAGGACCCTGTACCCCACGAGCACGGCAAGGACCGGCGCCGCCTCCGCCAGTTCCGGGCCGGCCCAGAACACGACGGCCTCGCGGGCATAGCACCAGACGGGCGCCGAGAGCAGGACAATAAGCGCACAGGCAAACTTCGTGCATTCCACGAATACATACCGGATCTTCTCGCGGTTGCCTGCGCCCTTGAGTTCGGCGATGTAGGGGGTGAGCACGTTGATGAACTGCACCACCAGGGTGCGCACATTCTCCGATATCCTCAGCGCGACCGCATAAATGGCCACCGCAGACAGGGGCAGCAAGAGCTTGACCAGGATGGGACCCAGGTGCAAAAAGCCGATCCCCGACACGTTGATGATAAATTGGTCGGCGCTGAACGACCAGACCTCTTTAAAGACCCTTCGATCCGCCAGGGACCACGAGAGGCGCAGTCCCCGGACGTGGTTGAACGCAAAGAATATGTACAGGAAATTCTCCAGCAGCATCGCCGCGAGATGGACCCAGGCCAGAGAGACGAGACCCAGGCCGTGACTCAGCGCCGCCCAGGCGGCCAGGCCGTAAAAGACATTTCCCCCCACCTGAGCGATGTTGACCAGGTGGATCCGCTGTTCGCCGAAGATGACCCCCCGGAAGAGGTCGAGAGGCAACCCCAGCATCACCGAGCGGAAGGCCAGGATCCACAACAGGACCAGCGCCTTGTGATGTTGCAGAAGAGGGATGGGAAAGATGCGGTGAAAGACCAGAGAGAACAGGCCGATGCCGGCGGCTGCCACGGCGGACAAAAGCAGTGAGACCATCAGGAGCGTGTTGACGACGCGATTGCGGCGTTCGATGTCCCCGCTCCCCTTGCACTCTGCGACGTATTTGACGAGCCCGGTCGAAAACCCCAGGTCGAACAGCCCGAAGAAGCCGACGACGGAGTAGATGAGCGTCCACAGCCCATAGTCATCCACGCCCACCTTGCGGATGATGAAGGGGGTGAGAAAGAAGAAGAGAACCAGCGTGAACGCGAACCGGAGATAGTTCGTCGCGGCGTTCAACGCCAGTTGCGCTGCCCGTGTCGATGCCCTCATAACGCCGCCTGCAGCCAGCGCCAGCACTCGCCCTCCAGGGTGGAGAGCAAGGCCTCCCCCCGGCTGACGATGCCGGACAATTCAGGCCTTCTCGAGTGAACCAGCACCCAGGGAGACCCCGCATAAAATCGACTGCACTTGTTCAAAAATGCCCCCAGGAAGGGAGGGACCACCCGCCCCTGGAGGGCTACGGCCCCTCGCCGCCAGGCGTGATAAAAAAGGTGATCCAGAACCTCGGAAATGGTCTGAGGGCTTGCCCCGACCTGAACCACCTGACTCAGCCCTGTCCGGCTCAGATAATAGAGATACCACCCTATGACCTTTTGCCCTCCGTCGCGAACCAGCACCTTCTGAAAAGCGCCCATGTCTCTCTGGCGTTCCGCCGTCTCCTCCAGGAGCTCCAAGAGCCAGCCCAAAGAGTGGGCGTCATACGCCGGCTGGAGGAACGGACGGCCCGAAAACTCGGACAGGCACGCCAGGAACGCCTCCACGCTCAGGTCCTCTTCGAGATGGGGGGGCCTTGACAGGCGGTAAGGGCTTGAAAAAACCCGTGTCGCCATCGTGTCCCCCACACGGCAGAGGGGCCTCAGGGCAAGCGCCAGAGGCGTCGGCGCCCTGCGCTTGTTCGAGACAAGATACCGGCAGGGGCGCAGATAGCGCACCCAGTGCATGCTGTACAGGAGAGACGTCTTGCCTCCGAGCTGTTCCCACATCCTGCGCGAGGTGTCGTTGGCCACGTCGCTCAGGGAGAGGTCCTGCGGCCCCTCCAGAAACTCCTTCAAGAGCCGCACCCCCGGTATGCCCCGCCTGTCCGGCTCGACCATGAACGTGTGGGGGAGCGCGAGCCGGACGGGTTCCCCGTGGATCGACAACCGGCGCGGCATCACGCCCAGGAACCCCACGATCTCCCCGCGGTCATCCTGATACCCCAGAGAGGGCAGCGCATCCGCAGACCAGGGGTGGCCAAAGAGAATCCGGTGGAAAAAAGACATCAGGCGTTGCGAGGAGGTCCTTTGACCACCCCGGTAAACCCTCACAAACAGGTCGGCCACGCGCGGAATGTCATCTTCGACGATCGGCCTTACGTGACCCATGTTGAACCCTGAAAGGTGGAGTTGCGGCCCGTGATAAAAATCCCGGCCTCCATTATCAACACAAAATACAATAGTTTAACTCGAAACCAAAGCCCCCGGCCCAGGCCCGTCGGAACCCCCCTTTTCCCGACTTTAATTATCTTTATGACAAAATAACTTATTATGACTATTTTGTCAAGTATAATTTATATGATATTTTTTTAAATTGACTCAAAGGGGGGTATCGGCGAGATTTGTGTAAAAATTCGCGGTAGGGATGTAAACGAACTCGTCCCGGCCGGCAACTTATAGACAGAGAGATCCACAGGGTCCCATTCGACCAAGACGACCTTCATGCATACAACCTCAGAGGGCGACGCCTCGGGCAACACCAGGGTGAGTCAACTGGTCACTCGTTCTCAGAATGGGGATCTGACTGCCTTCGAGCAGCTGTACCGGGAGGCCGTGGGCCGTGTCTACGCGCTCTGCCTGAGACTCTCGGCCGACAGGGTCCGGGCGGAGGAACTGACCCAGGAGGTGTTCATCCAGGTATGGAAAAGCATAAGCTCATTTCGGGGAGACAGCCTGTTCTCGACCTGGCTTCATGGAGTGGCGGTCAACGTTGTGCTGGCGGAACGGAGGACCGAGGAGAGGAGGACAGCGAGGGTAACAGTAACGGATGACCCGAAGTGCGAGGCCTGTCGTCAGGAGGTGGCGTCCCTCCGTGCCCTCCTGACGGCGGCCGACGCGCTCCCCAGGAGCGTCTTGCCGGAGCGGGACCTCTGGCCGGAGATCGAGGCGCAAACGGCGGCCCCCCAGGCCGCCGGACTGCCTGGGGCCGGGACCCCGCCGGAGGGGCTGTATAACCGAATCGAGCCCGAAACTCCGAAACAGCGGCCTTCCATCCCCGTAGAGGACCTGGCCCCGGTCGTGCGCGGGCTGACCAGCGAAGTCCGGGAACTCAGGCAGGCGATCGAGGACTTGAGGTGGGCCATCGAGTCCTCCCTCCCAAGGGCTGTCAGGGACACAGACCAGGCAGGTGGAGGCCTTCGGGTCCTGAGGTCAAACCCGTAGGCCAGGATACCAGCGTCGAAAGGATTTGCAGGAGGGATATGGCATGCCAGAGGAACAGAGACATCTCGAAATCCAGTTTGGCGACGTTGCCGGATTGACCGACCGGGAGATCCAGCTCTTTCTGCGCGAAGTGGACACGCGGGACCTGGCCGTCGCCATGAAGGACGCCACGCAGGAGATCAACGAACGCATCTTCTCGAACGTGTCGGATCGGGTTGAAACGATGATCCGGCTGGAGATGGACCTGTTGGATGCCCCTCCTGCCCACGTCAAGAGCGTTCAGGGCCGGGTGTCTCAGATATTACAGAAACTGGTTCAGGCAGGCTTGATCCGGCATCCCGGCGAACCGTTGCCCGAAGAACAGCGTGAAAGCAGAGAGAGAAGAGACCGGTCCATCCGGGAATGCAGAGAACGTCTTGAGTGGCTCAATCAGCGCGAAGGAAAAGGGCCGGGCATCTCCCTTTCCACAATCACTGGACTGTTACTGGGCATCCTTCTGGTGACCTGGGGAATTCGAGGGGGCGTTGCGCTGTCCCATCCAGGCCCCGCCGCTGCCTTTGTCCTGCTGGGGACCGCCGCCGTGGTGTTGACGGCCCACGACTTGAGAGACGCATTCGGCATGGGAAAACTGCTCATAAAGACCCTCTTTTACCGCCTGACCCCCGTCCAGGTGTGGATCGAGTATCAGATCCTGTGCCTCGAAGGGGCCCGGCGTGGAGGCATCCTGTCCCTGAAACACGTCGTGGATCGAATACCGGACCCCTTTTTGAGAGGAGGGATGGAACTGGCGATTGACGGTGTGGAGCCCAATATAGTTAAGAAGCTCCTCGAGGAGGAACTGTCCTGTATGGAAGACCGCCATCGGGCGGGACAGGCGGTGATGGCAACGGCAGGCGTCGGAGGGGGGCTGTTCGGGGGGATCGGTTTCTTGCTCGTCCTGATGTCTGGGCACACCTCAGGTATGGCATTTATCCCCTTGCTCTGGGGGCTCATCGTGGGAGGGGTCTGTTATGCCCTGCGAGGCAGGCTTCAGCGGAGGACGGCAATGGAGGTACACCAGAGACGAATGGCGGTGATGAGCATTTTTGAGATACAACACGGGACCCATCCCACGATGTTGAGGTGGGCGTTGACCAGGCTGGTGGCGCCGCGACGGCGCCCTGAATGCCTGAAGTCGATGGCTGCACAGGGCAAGGGAGTCCCCATCCAGCTCCAGGCGCTCTAAAGAAGGACTAACAGGCCGCCGAAACATCGCCCAGTCGGGTCAGGGCCTCTTCCTCCAGAGATAAGACCTCCAGAAGGCGGCCGTGCATTTTCCTGAGCGTCAGTCCTGTGCCTTTTTTCTGCCCTTTAAGACAGAGGTTTCGAAACACCAGCCATTTTTGTGAGATGACCCGCAACTGTTCGCTGACCTGAGGCAGGTTCGATCCCTCAAACTGTCCGGCGACAAGCCCGAGATACCTGCTGTGGCCTTCCCTCTCCATGACGACGGGCCGGAGCAGGTCGAACAACCGCCCGGCCTGCGCACGCGCCTGATCGGGCGCCAGATCCATCCACAAAGCGATGTCCTCCGCCAGCGCCCGAAGGCCCCGAAGCCCGACAAAGGCGCCGGGCAGAGGGGCGGCCTCCTGAAACATCAGACGGACGTTCTGCTGAATGGCCTGCGCGGCCTGTTCGGGGGTGAGCGCCCGGGGCGACTCCGGGAGCCGGAACTCCAGCCAGCGATAGCGCGGAATATGCCCTGATCCCCACGCCTCCAGGAGTCCCGACAGCGGCAGGTCTCCCCGGAACAGCTTGGACGGGGAGGCGTCCACGACGTGCACAGTGCCCGCCTCATCGTCATAGCCGGCCAGAATCACGGAGTGGTCCGAATGGTGCCCCAGGCCGGGATAGTAGTAGGTCTCAAGATAGTATGTGTCGGCCAGGACCGGCGCCGGATGCCCGCTGTCTACCCGCGCCTTCACGCGCGCCCACGCGGCCTCCCTCTCTGTCTCCTGGTGATCCAGTAGACGAATGCCCCACCTCAGCATGCTCTGGGGAACGGGCGTGAGACGGGAGTCGATCTGAATGCCCCCGTCGTCCTTTCGCCGATACAGAAAGAACCACTGATCGTGCAGGACCAGCGGCGTCGCGTATCCATAAAACTGAAGCATGGAATCCAGAGCGACGTGGCCGCAGGGGTAGTGGTCGCAGTCGCAGAACGGCACGCCCGGAATCAGTCGTTTCATCGCCCCTCCTGACAGGCCCGGTGGAGGGTCATCGCAAAGACGTGCATTCCGGGGTTATCCGGGAGGACAATGGCCACCGTCGGCCTGGCCGCGCGAATGGGCGCCCGCTGCATCCAGATGCCGTAGTCCACGCCGACCCGGTCCGTGTAGACATGCCTGGAGGGAAAGTGGTATCCCGAGCACTGAACCGCCGCGCGCTCTCCATACCGCAGGCTGTGGCGCTTGCCCCACCCGCTCAACCCCATAAACGTCTCCTCCTGACTGCCGTCTGCGAAGATAAAACGGACAGTGTCTTCCAGATTATTGCCATCGGACGCCCCTAAAAGATAGAGACAGTCATAGACACCCTGGGGGACCGGAATGCGCTGACCTTCCAGGGCGATGTTGTTGTCCAGGCCATCCCCTTTATCCGGAAACTGAAACACGACCCCCTCGCACTCCAGGAGCGAGCGGGACGCGGGCAGGTCCTCCTCCGGGTACGTGGCCCCGGCGCCGTTGAAATTCCCATCCCGGCGGTCGGCGTCGGAGGAGATCCCATCATTGTTGAAAAAGGGCGTCAAATTTAGAATCCGATAAGTCTCAAGGCGTTCCACGCTCATCCCTCCCGGAAGCCTCTCCTCGTTTTCGCAGAACATAGTCCTTCAGCGTGCGCACGGAATCGAACATCTCCACGCGCAGGTCCTCGTCCTCCACCTCAATACCGAACTCCTCTTCGACGGCGAACAGGACCTCCAGGGCGGCGGTGGAGTCCGCGCCGAGCCCCCCTCCGAAGATCGTCTCGTCATCGGGAATCTCGTCGGGGTCCACGTCGAGATGGAGGGCCTCGACGATGACGCGCTTGACCCGCCGCATCAGGCCAGCCTCATCTGACACAGTCCCTCCCCGCTCCGGGCCGGGTCGCCGGCCGCAAAATGCCGGATGATCGTCTCAACCATCCTCTGCTGTCCCCGCTCGGACAGAATCTCCACCGCCGGAAGCCGGAAGGTCTCCTCAAGGCCTTGAAGCCTCCGTTCAATCTCCCCCCGCGACATCTGACGGGGCGTCACCAGACTTCGCCCGTAGGCGGACCGTATGTGCTTCTCTTTATCGCCCATCGCC
Organism: uncultured Gemmatimonas sp.; assembly: GCA_964428665.1. Classification (GTDB taxonomy): domain Bacteria; phylum Latescibacterota; class UBA2968; order SICM01; family SICM01; genus SICM01. The sequence goes on along the minus strand of CAYRZX010000047.1, from coordinate 9,640 downwards.
AGCAGGATGGTGGGCGCTCCCCCCAGCGCGCGAATGGTGTCGAGGGTGTCCCGGATGTAGCCGTCCGGGTCGATGCTGTTGACCACCAGAATGCAGGCGTCCGGCCGGGTCCCCAGCAGAAAGGCGAGGGACGGCAGGGAGTGCGTGCTCTGTTCGCGGACGTCGTACGGAATGGTCCCCGACTGGGAGCCGACGAGGACGATCTCTGGCCGCCTCTTCTGGCATATCTCCTGCATCTTGTGGTCCAGATAGGGCGCGTAATGCTGAAGCGGGAACTCCAGCGGGGAGGCGTAGCCCATCGGAAAGGCGAGGTCCATCCCGAACAGCTCCGCGTGGTGTTCGGTGCCGACCTGACCGACCCTGTAGCCGGCCTGGATCAGCCTCCGTCGCAGGATGAGCTGGATCGTGAACTTGCCCTGCTGAGAGCTGGTGCCGAACACCCCGATCACGGGGACATCCACAGCCCCATCCGGCCGGGTCTTGCGGATGACGCTCCGGACCTCGCCGGAGGAGATGAAGGGGTAGACGATTCTGAGACCCTTCTGACGGGCTATAGCGTATAAGTCCCCATAGACCCCGGAGGGGACCGGAAGAAAGCTGAACACGTGGACGCCCCTCTCCAGGGCCTTCTGGATCGACTCCCGGAGCAGGTCTCGTCCTGCGATGTCCCCCAGCCGATCCACGTAGCCCAGAATGAGCGTGTCCGCATCCCGGAGGGCGTCCTGAAGGCGCGGGGCGATGCGGAGACCTGCCGGGGCCTCCCCGATGACCTCCCCGGCATCCCTTCCGACAAGCCTTCTCCCAGCCGGGTCCGCCACGCCGACGACCTCAAAACGGAGCAGGTCTCGGAACCGGACGAAGGCGTGCATCTCCTTGTTATAGGGGTACAGCGCCGCCCTTCTGATCCACCCGTACTTCGATCCCTTCCCGACCTCTGAATGGGGCGTCGGCGGCGTGGAGGAGAACGTGAATGGCCTGTCCCCGCCCCCTCGAATCGGCTCGGCTGCGCCCCCCAGGGCGTGGGCCTTCAGGACCTCTCGCACCTCCGCCAACGTCGCGCGGGGGCGGGCCTCCCGGATCAGGGCGACGATCCCGGCGATGTGCGGCGCGGCGAAGCTCGTCCCCCCCAGGACGATCTCCCCGCCGTTCAGCCAGCAGAGGCGCTGTTCGTCTCCGTGAGCCACGCACTCGACGGTCTCGCCGGGCCGGTAGGAGTACCCATACCGGCCGTAAACCCTTCCACCCGCCACGCCGATGGCGTCGGGCAGCGCGGCCGGGTAGCTCTCCCGGCCTTCGTTATGCGCCGCCGCAACCAGGATAACGCCCGCCTGAACCGCCTCCCGACAGGCCCCGGCGATGGCGTCCCGGAACGCGACCTCCGTCGTCCCCAGGCTGAGGTTGACCACATCCATGCCCTGTTCAGCGGCCCACCGTATGGCGGCGACCAGCGCCCGCCCGTCAGCCGTGAGGGACGTGTCGAAGATCCGGATGCTGTAAAGCTCCGCGTCCGGCGCCTTCTTCCGGATGATGCCCGCGCAGGCCGTGCCGTGCCCCGCCCGGTCGGTGAAGTCCGGCCCGCAGACGGCCCGACCCTCCGGGCCGACGGCGAGGTCCACCCCCCCTGCGATGCGCCCGACCCCCGGATGATCCGGGGCGATGCCGCTGTCCACGACGGCGACCCTGACGCCACGGCCGGTCAGCGTCGAAAAGAAACCATCTCTCTGCCCTCTGTTTTCCACGCCCTGTCGTCCCCTCAGAGTGAAGAGGTCGGGGGCCTCAAGGAGGCCAGCGCCCACGCGGCCCCGGACCAGAATGCGACACAGATCGCCCAGAAGGCGCCCACCACCCACGCCGAGCGGGACCGGCTGAGGCCACAGGTCACCCGGACGCCGGCGGTGAGGAGCCCGTAGTACCAGAGACTGAACGGGTTCAGGCCGGCCAGCAGCGCCTTCAGGGCCGGGTGCGGATCGCCCCTCACGAGCAGGTCTGCGCCCAGCCGGATGTCCAGGTCCTCCGGGCCGGCTGCCCCGCCCTGCGCCTTCACCAGCATCAGGGCTGACACGAGAGTGCCGGAGATCAGGGACACGACGCTGGCGTGAAAGACCACGGAGAGGATCGCCTTGAAGCCGGCGGTCCCCTCAAAGACCTGGACGATCAGCCAGATCAGAAAGGCGGAGACGAGCCCGGAGAGGAGCGTCCCCAGGAATGCGCCCGCAATGGACAGATGCCGCATCAGCCGATGCGCCCGGGCCAGACGCTCTAACCGGTCAGGAGAGAGCGGCTCGGACAGGGAGAGGAGGAATAGCCTCTCGAAAACGGGGAGGGTCACACAGGCGATGGCCGCTGCGCCCAGGCCCACGACGAGAAACGGGCCGAGACACGCAGGCCCCTCCCGGACCTCTTCAAACGCCTGGGACGGCGCCCATATCGTGCGGACCAGCCGCCGTGCGGTGACGAACACGCTCATCGCGCCCCCCGGGAGGATTCAGAAAGGTGAGCCTCGTCTTGCGCCGATGCCCCGTCCCCCGGAAACTGGCCGACCATGTCCCGAACCTCCTGAAAGGACCGATAGCCGTCGGCGGCGCGGCGCAGAACGCCGTTCTCATCCAGGAGGAACAGGGCCGGCACGGTGAACTTCCCCAGCCTTTTGTAGAGGCTGCGCCGGGAGTCGACCCAGACCGGATAGGAGACCGGATGTCTCTCGAAGAAAGCGGCCGTCTCGGCAGGGCCATCGCCGGAGACGGCGACCAGGGCAAACCCCTCGCCGGACCGCTCCTGACGAACCCGCTCCAGGACCGCCAGCTGATGCCGGCAATGGCCGCACCCGACCAGGAGGAACGCCGCCAGCACCCTCTTTCCGCGGTACCGATCGAAGCCGACGGGCTGCCCGCTCAGGTCTGTGAGCGCCAGCGAAGGGAAGGGTTGACCGACCGCCGCGACGCTCTCGATTCGGGCGCAGTCACGCACCCACAGCCAGCCCAGCGCCGACCCCGCGACCAGCGCAAGCAGGCCCCCTAAGGCGATCCCCCTGCGACGACTCCAGGCCACGTCTCCTTCCTCCCCTTTTGACGGTTTAAGGCGCCGTTGAACAATGCGCTCAGAAGAGGGACATCTCGCTCCCGGATCAGCGCGAGCCGCACGGGCCGGGAGAGGTCGATGGGGGGGCAGGGCGCGCCCTCCTCGCGGACCTCGACCTGCGCCAGCACTCCCGTCCCTTCCGGGGTCAACTGCCCGTTCACCCCGGCGATTCGCCCCCACCAGACCCCCTGCGCGGCCCGAATGCGCACGTGAGCGCACTGGCGCAGCAGGTTGAGCCGGTCTCCAGGCACTTCAACCGTGAGCGTCCATCCCGCACGCGTCCGGCGCATCACGCCCTCCACCTCCAGCCCGGCGTCCGTCCGCACCAGGGTCAGGACAACCGCCAGGCCGAGCAGAAGCATCGTCGCGCCCACCAGGGCCGCGCCCGCCCGCCACTCCACGTTTCGAGGAATTCTCATACCCGACCAGCCCTTTCTGGTAATACGCCCTGAAGTCCCCATCCCGGCTCAAAAGTTCCTGGAACGTCCCCTCTTCCGCAATCCTCCCCCCGACGAGCACAAGGACACGGTCCGCGATGGAGGCGGCGGTGAGGCGGTGAGTGATCAGAAGGGTCGTCCTCCCGGCCGACGCCCGCTTCAAGGCGTCCTGGATCAGGCCCTCTGAGCGGGTGTCGAGCGACGAGGTTGCCTCATCCAGGATCAGAACCTTCGGGTTCAGAACAACGGCCCTGGCCAGGGCCACCCGCTGCCTCTGCCCCCCGGAGAGCTGCACCCCCCCGGCCCCGACCCGCGTGTCCAGCCCCTTCGGGAACCGGCGGAGAAACTCCCCGCAGTTCATCGCCTCCGCCGCCTCCTCCACCACCTCCTCCGTGGCGCCGGGCCGGCCGTAAGCGATGTTCTCCCGGACCGTGCCCGAGAAGAGCCGGATGTCCTGCTCGACCGCCCCGATGCCCCGGCGCAGCGCCCGCACGTCAAAGGCGCGAAGGTCTTCTCCGTCGATCAAAATGCGACCGGAGACCGGGTCGTAAAACCGGAGGATCAGATGGATCAGCGTGGTCTTTCCCGCCCCGGTAGGCCCCACCACGGCGGTGACCTGGCCCGGCTCCAGGGTGAAGCTGACCCCGTTCAGCACAGAGTGGTGCGCCTCATACCCGAACCGCACACCCTCAAAGACCACCTCACCCGCCCGGATAGAACCCACCCCCCTCCCCCGGCCGGCCTCCGGGGGCATATCCAGGACCTCGACGACCCGCTTGAGAACGCCCAGGCCCTGCCGGAAGCCCACATACAGGCCGGAAAGCTGGCTCATCGGACCATACACGTAAGCCAGCAGGGCGTTGAAGGCCACGAACTGACCCAGCGTCAGCCGCCCGGTCATGACTTCATAAGCGCCATACCACAAGAGAAAAAGACCGCCGGCGTTGTAAAGGAGCATCTGCAGCGCCCCGGCGCTCGCCACAGTCACGTTGCGGCGCAGCCCGACCCTCGCCTCTTTCTGGAGTTCCCCCGCCAGGCGTCGGGCCTCCAGCTTCCCCCGCTCGAAGGCCCGCGCCACGTGCGCGGCGTCCAGAGACTCCAGGCGCGTGGCGTTGACGATGCCCCTACGCTCCTGCAACGCCTCGCTCTGCGCCTGGGCGCGGCGCCCGAAGGCGAGGTTGACCCACACGAACCCCGGCGACACCGCCAGGACGGCCGCCGTCAGCGCCGGATGGAGGGCCAGCATGACCCACAGCCCTGCGGCCAGCAGCGCAAGGCTGCTCACCCCCTCAATGTAGGTCCCCGCCATCAGGGAGCCGAGCTGCCGCACGTCGTCGCTGATCCGCGTGGCGATGTAGCCCGAACCACGCCTTTTGAAAAAGGCGATGGGAAGGGTGTGGACTTTTTGGAACAGCCGCATCTCCAGGTCAAAGAAGACCCGCCGCGCGAACACCAGGAGCAGGTAGCGCTGGAGGAGGCTGAGGCCCAGCCCCAGGGCGGTCGCCAGCGCGAGCGCTCCGCAGGTCACGTTCAGGGCGCGCGCCTGCCCGTTGCTGACGACCTGGTCGATCAGGTAGACGGACAGCAGCGGCGCGGGCAGGGCGAGCAGGGTGGTAAAGGCCACGCACACGCCCGCCTCAAACGCGCGGAGCCAATAGGGCCGGAGAAAAGGCAGGAGCCGGGATAACCCGCTCCACCGGTCTGTTTTCACGGATGAATCCCCACTTGGATGTGCCATTACAGCCAGGACAGTGATTTATGCGGACGATCCGCCGATGTAACCCGGAGGAAGACGTCTCTGAGTGAAGTCCTGCGTTCGTTGTCACCCGATCTCTGCAACTGCATTTCCAGTTCATCCATCCGGCTCTGAAAGACGATCCGCCCTCTGTGAAGGATCGCGCATTCTGTGCATAAAGATTCGATTAACTCAAGGACGTGAGAGGTGATCAGGATCGTCACCCCTTTTCCGTTCATCCGTAACAAAAGCTGCCTGATCTCCTCCGCCGAAGCCGCGTCAATGCCGTCAAAAGGTTCGTCCAGGACCAGCAGAACGGGCTCATGAAGGATGGCCGCTGCGAGCGAAACCTTTTGCTTCATCCCCTTTGAGTACGTCTCTATGAATCTGTCCGCTGCCTCTGTGAGGTCGAAAAACCGAATCAACTCATCAACCCTGTTGTTTACATCTGCCTTGGGGAGATCATACATAACACCCACAAACCTCAAAAATTCTCTACAGGTCAAACGATCGAAGTAAAGAGGTTGATCCAGGACAAACCCCATCCGTCGCCTGTGCGCAAACGATTCCGGCGTAATTTCCCGGTCGAAAAAGAAAACCTGTCCGGTATTCTGGCGTTTAAGCCCGGCAAGGAGTTCGATCAGAGTTGTCTTGCCGGCGCCGTTGGGGCCGATCAAGCCGAAAAAACTGCCTCGATCTATCCGCAGATGAACGCCGTCAAGGGCCTTTACATCTCCTCTTCGATACGTTTTATGAAGGTTTATAAACTCGATACATCTCATCGTTAATCTCCATAACTTTCAAAATATGGCGATGCGCAAGGGGAGCTACGCGAAACCACGTTATAAGGCAATAACAGAAGACTTCTAACAAGATCACCAGCCCAAAAACCCAGTAGGATTTGAAGCCTATCAGACAGATCATACAGACCAGATATAAAACGTATGTGAAGCCCAGCGTTAAAAAGAACAAAAGGTAACAACAAAAATATCTCCTTAACAGTCGAGGACACACAGAAACGTAATTAAAGGCGAGAAGAAGAGGAAAAATGGAAATAAAAGAATAGAGTAATGTATGGATGCTATCCTGCCAGGTGAGGAAGGGTTTCCACTGAAGCCCGAAACCGCACAATATCGCTCCACAGACGCTTAATAACATCAGGGCGCCATTCTTGCCGCCAACGACATATTTCAGGTCTATCCCACACATCACGTAGAATTTCAGCTCCTGGGGACAGATGAAACCGGAAAACATGTTTACAAACAGAGGCGCCAGTGAAACCTGAAAAAACAGGAATGGGGCCAGGGGAAATTTGCCAGGGAGTTTTGCAATGAGGTAATACCCCGCTGCCAGAAGTGGAATCCAAAAAAGCAAGCCTCCTAAACCACGGTATATCATATGGAGATGGCTTGAGCATATCCGAATGACCATCTGTGCCTTAATGCGTGCCATTTTGGTCTGATGCATCATTTAGCCAGTTTTGACAGAAAGAAAATTCCGGTGAAGTATAAAAGAATTAACAAAAAAAACGAAACAGACAGGATTTCCAGATATCGGCTTGTGACAAACTGAAAAATCGGCCCGAAATTCCATCGGGTATATTTTCCCATGAAGCTGAACAAGGCTATATACCCCACGGTCCTCAAGGCATGGACAACTCCATTGATCGAGGGATAATACAAGTCTAGCAGTTTGACCTCCACGAGAGCCAGAGATAGAAAAAGATAAAGGATCGAGATAGAGACCGCATAATAGACGATGGCGGCAGGATCGGGATACAGCATCACGACACAGGCTATTGAGGGGATGAAAAGATAAAAAAAACTGTAGTCAATAAACTCGATCACCCACAAGAAATTCAGAATCGTCGAATTTGAAACAGAATAGGGTTTAATCTGATAAAGAGAAAAACGTGCCCTGGCGTTTCCCGGCATCAAGCCAATAGCGGCGTAATTCATGAAAGCAAAAAGCACAATAACGATAATACGATTTTGGGACACCATAAACCATGTTGTCAGAGGAGAAGCAGAAAGCATAAAATGAAGCGGATAGGCCCAATAGCTTCTTATAAGTTCGCGCTTTCCAAGGGCCAGATGAGTCCTGGTCAGATGAATGATCTTATGCATAGCTGCAAGGCTACTCCCTTATCGCGGTTCCTCTTTAATATCACGTTTTATCCTAACACGTCGCGAAACCGCCTATGGCTCCAATAACAGTTACGCCAACGCCTATCCAAAATGTCGCCCCAGGGTTAGCCGCGGCGAACACCAACCCTCTAGGCGTCAAAACAAAACTCGCCAAATACCCTCCAAGTGCAGCTGTTGCTCCTCCAAAAATCCTGGCTCCGCAGCCCTCCGACGTGTATGCTACCACCTTATCGGGACTGCGTCCACGGAGGGGTTTTGCGAGAACGACTTTATTCTCTCTCATCTGCATCCTCCTTTCCACGGAAACCGTATATCAGGAGTAACCCTGCAGCACAGTCGTAAAACGTATTCGGAAATTCACGGCCCGTCTGAGCCGTTCACCTCAAAACCCTGGTTCAAAAACAGCGCCTGAGCAACACCCACGTTCTCCGCCGCGAGGTCTTTCTCTCCCCGCTGGCACTGGACATGCGCCAGGTTTATCAACGACCTGGCCTCTTCGAGCAGATTGCCAATCTCTCTGCTGCGTTCCACAGACTGCTGGCAGCAGATCATCGCTTCGTCCAACCGTCCATCGCTCGCGTGTAGAAGTCCAAACTGGCTCACGATCTGTGTTTCCAAAACGGGGCTACGCACGGAACGACTCAACTCCAGAGCCCCCTCCAGCCTGCGTATCCTTGCCTCTGGTTGGGCATCTGTCGTGAGCAGGGCCAACATGGCAGAGGCCTCGGCCACAAAATGCCCGCAGCTTGCGCCCCCAGCGATGTCGTGCGCAGCCTGAAAGAAGCGCCTTGCCTCAGCGATTCGGCCACTCTGGAGGTGAGCCCTCGCCAGCGCCAGAAACGTTCTGGCCTCTCCGCGGCGGTACTCCAGCAGGCGATCCATCTCAATGGCCCGATCAAATGTCCGATGCCCTTCCTCCACGTTCCCCTGAGTCATCTGAAGCGCTGCAAGCGCCCCGAGATTTCTGGCTTCACCGTGAGGATAGGCGATGCTGCGGTGGACCTCAAGGGCGCGTTCTGTAGCGGACGTTGCCTCTTGTAACTTGCCCCAGGTCAAATGGAGAGTGGCAAGGTTCGTGTAGAGGCGTCCCTGGACGAACGGGTCTTTTGACGGCAAAGCAAGCCCCCGCTGAAATATCTCCTCAGCAGTGCGCAAATCTCCTTTCGCCATCAGAATAATGCCCTTGTTGCACAGGGCATAGCCGACGCCCCTCTCGTCTTTCATCCGCGTGGAAACCTGAATCGCCCGGTCGCAGCACGCCAGGGCATCCACATAAGACGCCTGCGCGAGAAGGACCATGCCGAGGTGCCGCAGCGCCAGGACCTCCATTGCGCAGTCCTCAGCCTCCCGGCAGAGGTTTTGTGCGCCTTCCAGGACTTCCCGCGCGCGATCCGGCTCCCCCAGGTCGTTGCATACCTGACCCAGATTAATCTTAAAGGCCGCCTCGAACTGCGCGGCCCGCTGCCGCAGCGCCAGGTCTCCGCCCTCCTCAAACACTTCACTCGCCTCCCGCAGCGCGGACACCATCGTGAGGGCCACGCCCCACGCCAGCAGCGCCGATAGGCCTTCACACGCCTCATAGGACGCCCGGTAAGACGTCACTGCATCCCGATACCTCCAGGTCTTGACCTGCCCTTCCGCTGCCTCAAAGCAAGCCACTGCCTCCACATGCCGCAGATCCTGGGAATCCTCCATCTCCTGGGTGAACATCCCAAGAGGCGGCTTCAGGAACGTCTCTCCCCCGTCCGGTAGATGCACGCGCTCAAAGGATGCTGCCTTCCTCGCGCGCCGTCCGAACAGCCAGGGCTTTGCCGCCGAACTCTGGAGTCTCCTTCCCATGATTCACTCCCTGCTACAGCCAACCGACGGATTGATCTTGGCCTGTTACACAAGCAGGTTGCGTACCAGGTTGCAGAGGACATCTCTACAATCAACGAACAGCGAGAAAAATCATACACATCCACGACTCAGCCGCGTTCTGAGGTCGTCGCGTTCCCCGGCCATGTGCCAAATAATTTTCAATCCGACGCCCCAGGAGAGAAAAGGACACTCATATCCCCATATTCCTGTCCAGACTCCGATACTGAATCGCCTCGCTCACGTGCTGCGCCTGAATCTCCCCCTCCCCCTCCACGTCCGCGATCGTCCGGCTCACCTTCAAGATCCGGTCATACGCCCGCGCAGACAGCCCCAGCCGCGTGATCGCCATCTTCAGCAACTCGTCCCCCTTCCCGTCGATCCGG
>CAYRZX010000046.1:20628-27638 GCA_964428665.1 uncultured Gemmatimonas sp. | reverse complement strand
CGACATCCTGCTGGCGCGGGACATCCGGCGCATCGGACAGGAGGAGTCGTCGCGCTCGGATGTACATCCGTTGCGCGCGGCCTTTGCCGTGGACGCCCATCCGCTGCGCATCTACCGGGTGACGGATGACGTGGCCGTGTACTTTGAGGTCTACGGCCTGACGCCCGGCGCGGACGGGCGCACGGCCTACGAGGTGTCCTACACCCTGAGCCGGCCCCACCCTTCGGAGGTGGACCTGCGCCTGTTCCCGGAGCTGGGCGGGACGCCGAGGGACATCGTCAAGAAGAGGCCGCCGGTGCGCGCGGTGGTGTATCGGCCCGGCGTGGACACCTGGGGCGGGACGACGGACCTCTTCCGGCCCCCGGCCTCCGACGGGCAGGTGGTGGAGTACCGGGTGGAATACCAGGCCGAGGCCCGCGAGGAGGGACGCCTGACGCCGGAGCGGGCGCGGGAGCTGGGGCTGACCCGGAAGGCCTTCAGCACGACGATCACGCTGCGTTACGAGGGGGGGCGCACGGAGGAGCCGCGCACCCTCCGGGTGGACGTCCGGCAGGCCCAGATGGGGCTTCAGAAGCTGAGCCTGACGGTGAGGGACCTGCAGACGAACGCCCGGGTCTCGGGATGGACGCTGGTGAGGGTTGTGGAATGAGACCTATCCCCCTAACCCCCTTCCCTGAAGGGAAGGGGGAATAGATGGCCTTCTCCCCCTCTCCTTCAGGAGAGGGGGCCGGGGGGTGAGGTCTAGCCTCACTCCGCCTCCTTCGCCTTCATCCCCTCATCCTGCCTGTCCCCTTCATCCCTGTTCATCCCCTCCTGTTCCGCCTCCCCTTCGTACTGCGCGACGACGGCCGCGCCCACGGCGTCCCCCCAGACATTGACGGTGGTCCGGCAGCGGTCCAGGAACCAGTCGATGACCAGGAGCAGGGAGATGCCCTCGATGGGGAGATCGACCGCGCGCAGGACCATGACCATCGTCACCAGTCCGGCCTCCGGGATGCCCGCCGCGCCGATGGACGCCAGGGTGGCCGTCAGAAAGACGATGACCTGTTCGACCGGCCCCAGGGCGATGCCGTAGACCTGCGCGATGAACACGGCGGCCACGGCCTCGTAGAGGGCCGTGCCGTCCATGTTGATGGTGGCCCCCAGGGGGAGCACGAAGCTGGCCACGCGGTTGGAGATGCCGTTTTTCTTCTCCACGCACTCGACGGTGAGGGGGAGGGTGGCGGAGCTGGAGGCGGTGGAGAAGGCCGTGCTCAGGGCGGTCAGCATGTTGCGTACATACCTCAGGACGTTGCGCCGGGCGAACAGGAGCAGGATAAGGGGGAGCGTGATCAGTCCGTGGATGATCAGGCCCAGGATGACGGTGGAGGCGTACCAGGCCAGCCTGACCAGCTCCGGCCAGAACCCGGCCCAGCCCCCGCTGGCGCCCATCCGGGCGGCGATCAGGGCGAAGATGCCGACCGGGGCGAGGGCGATCACGATCTGGACGATCTTCATGACGGCGTCGTTGAGTCCGTTGAAGAAGTCGATCACGGGCCGGGCGCGCTCGCCGAGGGTGGTCAGGACGCCGCCGAACAGGAGGGAGAAGACGATCAGGGGGAGGACGTCCATGTCCACCATGGCCTTGAAGACGTTCGTGGGGACCATGCCCACCAGGACGTCGGTGAGGACCTCGAAGATCGGGCGGTCCTTGCCCTGCACGCGTTCGGCCACCCTCAGGTCCACCCGGACGCCGGTCCCCGACGGGGCCGGCGAGGCCGGGCGGCCGGTCCTGACCTCCCTCCACCCGGTCACCGCGATGCGGTCTGGGGCAGGGGGAATTTGGGGATCGACGACCCCGGCGATCCCCTGATCCTCCAGAATAACCTGGTAGCGGTCGTCGTAGCGGGCCTCCTCGAAGGTTGCGTCCTGCACCCGGACCCGCGTGTCTTCCACGACGTAGCGCGCCGCGGGGAGGCGTTCGCCGTGCCGGACGCCCGCTCCCGGGCGGATGAGGTTGACCAGAACCAGGCCGAGCAGCACCGACAGGGCAGTGGTGAACAGGTAGTAAATGAGCGTGCGTTTTCCGATGCCCTCGAGTTTGCGGATGTCCCCGAGGTTGGTCACGCCTATGACCATGGAGGCGATGACGAGGGGGACCACCACCATCTTGAGGGCGTTGAGGAAGAGGTCGCCGAGGAATTTGACGTAGAGCGCCTCCCGCGGGAACTGGCCGCCCAGGACGGCGCCCAGGAGGATGGCGATGAGGATCAGGAGCAGAAAGCGGTTCTGAGCGGACATGCCGGGCCTCAATGATGAGCCGATCTCGCGGTTTTTAAACGACCCCATCCTGACGCAGGGCTGCGACGTCGCGCGCGCCCAGGCCCAGCAGGCGGGTGAGGATCTCGTCGGTGTGTTCGCCGAGCAGGGGCGGGGGGAGGCGCATCTGCGCGGGGGTGGCGGAGAGGTGAAGCGGCGTGCCGGCCAGCCGGACGGCCCCCGCCGCAGGGTGGGGCATCTCCACGAGCATGCCGCGCGCGAGGGCCTGGGGGTCGGAGAAGACTTTGTCGAGCGTGTTGACCGGGCCGGCGGGCACGTCGGCGTCCGCGCAGAGGCGGAGCCAGTCGGCGACGGTCCTCCGGAGAAGCAGCTCCTCCAGCAGCGGGACCAGGGTCTCGCGGTGCGCAACGCGGGAGGGGTTGGTCGCAAAGCGGGGGTCTTCGGCCCAGGGGGAGACGCCCGCGGCCGCGCAGAACCGCCGCCACTGCCCATCGTTGCCGACGGCCAGGAGGAGGTGGCCGTCGGAGGCCTGGAAGGCCTGATAGGGCACGATGCTGGCGTGGGCGTTGCCCCAGCGCTCGGGGACCTGCCCGGAACAGAGGTAGTTGCTGCCGACGTTGGCCAGGAGGGCAATGGCGGAGTCGAGCAGGGCGAGGTCGAGGCGCTGCCCGACGCCCGTGCGCTCGCGGGCGAACAGGGCGGCCAGGACGGCGTTGCACGCGAACAGGGCCGTGGCCACGTCCACGACGGCGACGCCCACCTTGAGGGGGTCGCGCTCGCCCGTGATGGACATGAGGCCGCCCCGGCCCTGGATCATGAAGTCGTAGCCGCCCAGGTCCCGGTCGGGCCCCGTGTGGCCGAAGCCGCTGATGGAGCAGTGGACCAGGCGGGGGTTGATCGCCCTGAGGCCCTCATAGCCCAGGCCGAGCTCGTCCAGACCGCCGACGCGGAAGTTCTCGATCAGGACGTCGCTGCGGCGGGCCAGCTCCCGCGCCAGGGCGGCGCCGCGCTCGCGCTTGAGGTCGAGGGTGAGGCCCTTCTTGTTGCGGTTGCAGCAGAGGTAGTAGGCGGACTCCCCGCCCACGAAGGGGGGGCCCCACTGGCGGGTCTCGTCGCCGACGCCGGGGCGCTCCACCTTGAGGACCTCCGCGCCCAGGTCCCCCAGCATCATCGCGCAGTAAGGCCCGGCCAGGTGCCGGGAGAGGTCCAGCACCCGGATGCCGTCCAGGGCGCCGGTCATGGGTCTTCCTCAAAGGGAGGCAGGGGGCGCGAGAGGGGCCTGTCGACGCGGTCGCCCAGGGCATATTCCGCCTGGATGAGCTGGTGGATCTCCTGCGTGCCCTCGTAGATCAGGGCCCCGCGGGCGTTGCGGAAGTAGCGCTCGACGGGGTGTTCGTCGCTGTAGCCGTGCGCCCCGTGGATCTGCACGGCGTCGTCGGCGGCCTGGAAGGCGTTCTGGCAGGTGACCCACTTGGCCAGGCTGACCTCGCGGGTGCAGCGCCTCCCCTCATTCTTGAGCCAGCCGATCTGGTAGTAGAGGAGGCGGCCGATGTCCCGTCCGGCGACCATGCGGGCGATCTTCTGCTGGATGAGCTGATGCCTTCCGATGGGCTGGCCGAAGGTCTCCCGCTTCTTTGCATACTCCAGGCAGGCCTCCAGGCAGGCCTCGATCAGGCCCACGCCGCCCGCCGCGACGGTGTAGCGGCCGTTGTCCAGGGCGCTCAGGGCGATCTTGAGGCCCTCGCCCTCCTGGCCGAGGCGGTTCGAGACGGGGACGCGCGCGTCGCGCAGGACGATGCCTCCGACGTTCCCGATGCGGCCGCCCAGCTTGTGGTGGATGGTAGAGGTGCTCACGCCCTCGAACCCGCGCTCGACGAGGAAGGCGGAGATGCCGCGATGCCCGGCGGCGGGGTCGGTGCGGGCGAAGATCAGGAAGTGGTCGGCGACGTCGGCGAAGCCGATCCAGGTCTTCTCTCCGTTCAGGACGTAGGCGTCGCCGTCGCGCCGGGCGGTCGTGCGGATGCCTGCCACGTCGCTGCCGGCCCCCGGCTCGGTCAGGCCGAAGGCGGCCAGTTTCTCACCGCGCGCCTGCGGGGTGAGGTACTTCTGTTTCTGCTCTTCGCTGCCCCACTGGAAGAGGGCGAGGGAGTTGAGGCCGAGGTGGACGGCGAGCAGGACGCGGAAGGCGCTGTCCACGCGCTCCAGCTCCTCGGAGACGAGGCCGAGGCTCAGGTAGTCCCGGCCCAGGCCGCCGTAGCGCCGGGGGATGCAGACGCCCAGCAGGCCCTCCGCGGCCATCTTCGACAGGACTTCGCGCGGGAACTGCTGGGCGCGGTCCCAGTCGCGCACGCAGGGGAGGAGCTCGCGCCGGCAGAAAGCGCGGGCCGCGTCCCGGATGGCCTCGTGATCAGGGGTCAGGGTGAAGTCCATTTACATCTCTCTCGCGAAGGTCACCTGCCCGGCCTGCGCACCTCTTCCAGCGCATCGGTCAGGCTCTTCTCGATCAGGCCGCAGAGCTCGTCGATGTCCGATCGCTCGGCGATGAGGGCCGGGGCCACCGCGAACCAGGAGGGGTCCACGCGGATGATCAGGCCGTTCAGGAGGGCGGTCCGCTTGAGCGCCCGGCCCAGCTCGGGGAAGGGCGCCAGCGTCCGGGTGTCCCGGACCAGCTCCACGCCGCGCATCAACCCCCTGCCCCGGACCTCGCGGACCACGCCGTGGCGCTTGAGGCCCTCCAGCCGGCCGGCCAGGTAGTCCCCCAGGTCGCGGGCCTTTTGGTCCAGCCCCTTCTCCACGATCTCGTCGATCACGGCGATCCCGGCGGCGCAGGCCAGGGGGTGGCCCGCAAAGGTGTGGCCGTGCGCGAAGTGGAGGTCGTCCTCCCCCGCGCCGAAGAAGGCGTCCCCCATGTCCTCCCTGGCCATCAGGGCCCCCACGGGGATGACGCCGCTGGAGAGGGCCTTGCCCCCGCAGATTATATCCGGGGTCACGCCGAAGGTCTGGGCCGCGAACATGGACCCGGTCCGGCCGAACCCGGTGATGATCTCGTCGAAGATCAGGACGACGTGGTGGCGGTCGCAGGCGCTCCGGATGATCTGGAAGTACTCCTCGGTGGGGGTGATGACGCCGCCCGTGTTGCTGATGGGCTCCAGGATGACGCCGGCGACGGTGTCGGGGTCCTCGTTGAGGATCACGTCCTCGATCATTTGCGCGCAGAACCGGTTGCACTCCTCATCGGAGGTGAACCGGTCGCGGTAATAGATGGGGGGGAAGACCTTGAGGAACCCGGGCATCTGGGGCTCGAAGGGGGTCTTGCGTTTTCCGGTGCCGCTGGCGGCCATGGCCCCGGCGGTGGCCCCGTGGTAGCCGAAGTAGCGGCTGATGAACTTGTATTTTCCGGGACGCCCGGTCTGCTTGAAGTACTGGCGGGTGAACTTGAGGGCGGCCTCGATGGACTCGGACCCGCCGCTGAAGGGCTTGACGTAGTTGAGGGCGCCGGGGGTGACGGCGCCTAATTTTTCGACGAGGTCGAGCGCCACGTCGGAGGTGCCGTGCATCGGGGGGGAGAAGGTGAGTCTCTCCATCTGCCTCAGCACGGCCTCCATCACCCTGGGGTGCCGGTGGCCGAGGGCCGCGACGAAGATGCCCCCGATGCCGTCGAAGTAGCGCCTCCCCTCCACGTCCCAGTAATAGAGGCCATCGGCCCTCTGGACGATCAGGGGCTGATTGAGGAACTCGGAGGTCTGCTGGTAGTCCAGGAAGGTGCGCCTGAGCAGGCGCTCCTGGCGGTCGTTGAGTTTCATGCGGGATTCCCTAATGAATCTCCACCCCGGCCTCCGTCGCGATGCGATGCGCGTTCCGGCTGGCCAGGGGGTACTTCTCGTCCGGCAGGTGCTCCAGGAGCATGTAGCCGTCCGGCTGGAGGGCGTGCCAGAGGCGGAGGGCCGCGGCCATGTCCAGCTCCCCCTCGCCGGGGACCTCCTCGTGGAGGTGGAGGACCAGGCCGTCGCCCACGCGGAGGTCCTTGCAGTGGCCCACCGGGCAGACGGGTCCCATGACGTTGAAGATCTGGTTGAGACGTTCGGCGCTGCGGTAGACCTGGTCCAGGGTCTGGAAGTGGTTCACGTAGTCCATCACGGCCCGGAGGCGGGGGGAGCCTATGGCCTCGACGACCTGGCGGACGGTCTCCGGGGAGTCCAGGATGGTCAGGAGGTGGGTCTCGGTGACCAGGGTCAGGCCCTCGGCCTCGGCCCTGCGGGCGACCCGGCCCAGGGTCTCCAGGAGCCGGGATCGGCATTCAGGCTCCCGGTTCAGGGGGGAGGGGCTGTAAGAGCCCCTGGGGCTGAGGCTGCCGGGGCGGATGAGGCAGGCATGGGCGCCCAGGTCGCGGCCCACCGAGATGCCCCGCTCGATCCTGGAGGCGACGCGGTCGCGCACGCCGGGGTCGGGGTCGAAGAGGCACTCGCCGTAGGCGACGCCGAACTGGGCCAGGTCCACGCCGGCCCCGGAGAAGAGGGACTTGACCTTCCGGCAGTCGGCGGCCTGGACCTCGAAGAGGCGGTCGCCGTAGGCGTGGAAACCTGCGCCGGTGAGGCCGAGGGCGCGGATGGCCCTCAGGTGTTCGGCGGTGATGTCGCGGAAGTCTCGGGGGAGAAGGCCGATGACGCCGAGGCGCATGAAGACCCTTTCTGCATGTGAGCGGTTACCTGCGGACAATGTAAGGTGAGAGCGGGCGGATGGCAAGCAAAAAA
>CAYRZX010000046.1:7214-20528 GCA_964428665.1 uncultured Gemmatimonas sp. | reverse complement strand
CCCCCGCTCGCGGCCGGTCGGGGCAACCGCGGGGCGAGGGAGCCGGGCAAAAGACAGACTGGTAGATGATCACATACCTTCAAGTGTCGAGCAACATCACAGTTCCTCGCGTTCCATCCACCTCCACCCGCCACCCCTCCACCAGCTGATCCAGATGCGACGGAACGACCCGAACAATAGGCACGCGACACTCGCGCGCGATTTGACTCATATGGCCCGTCCACATACCTGGGGCGTCTGGCACGACGAGTGCTCGCACACGCAACAGCATCGAGAAGAGAAGGGGTACGTGGTTGTTGTTCGACTGCTCCGGGTTCAGAAGCACGACCACGTCCTCTTCGTCCCCCACGTCGTCTCCCTGTCCCAGCGATTCAACCCGACGTATGATGCCTCTGCTGCGGCCTGGACCTTCTGGCTTGCCGGTTATGATGTTTCCGGATAGGGTTGCACCCTCCTGTTCGCCGCGGGCAGCCTGAGCCCTCTTCGTGATCCCTTCATTCGGATCTTTTCCCAGGAATGCAGGCGCAACAAGACGGTTGCTGCGCTCGTACTCAAGCCGACGAACGCTTAACAATCTTCGCCCAGCAGGGATGTCGCCGGTTTCCGCGATGAATTTCAGATCGTCCACGGTGAAATAAACCACTTCGTTCACATCATCGACCAGCCCGGTCGCCAACAATATCTCTCGCATCTTCCGGAAGAGGCGAAGAAGCCTCCTGCCAGGTACGTCCGCCCGAAGCACGCGGTGGTTCAGTGCCGGTCCCCAGAACAGGGCCCAGTCGTGGATTCGCTCAAACCGTGGTAGTTCATCTGGTTTGCGAGCAGTTAGAGCCTGTCGGGCCTCGGCCACCACAGCCTCCCGCCGCAATGTGGTTTCCTCGACGACCTGGGCGATCTTTGTGTTGCCTTTCAGCGCGCTACGGACGAGCCTCAGGAACTGAATCGAATGCCATCTCAGGCTCGTTCCATAAACATCCCGGGGTTCGTGTGGATCGCCGTCCGCCATCCGGGTGCCTGTCTGAGAGACAGCGATGGATTTGAACTGCCAGGGCGGTACCAGTGCGAAACGGTTGCAGCTTTCTTCCAACGCCTCCATGAAGGGCAACGGAGCGTCTCCCGCTTCAAGGGACCTGATCAACTCGTCGAGGGTCAGGTCCTGGAATCGATCCCGCTCCGATTCGAGCAACTGCGACACTTTCTCGGCCTCTGCGATCATCACGTGCGGCTGGTAGGGATCCAGTTCCGCGTGATGCCCGGACAACAGGTCGTTGAGATCGGTATTCGGCAGGTGTTCATCGACAAAGGCGCTCAGAAGCTCCCTGCACCGGTGAGCCAGATGCTGCGCAGGTCCCAAACCAACACCGAGACCCCAATTCTCCTCGCGCACCCACAGGATCGCATCGATCGCCTGGGCCAACGTTTTCACCTCGTTCTCCAGACGCTCGGTTCTCTTTTCGATAGCGGGAAATTTAGTGTTGTTGGTGTGCAAGAAATTGAATCGAAATCGGGGTTCGTATTCGATGAGATATTGTTCTAACTGCGAAGCAGGCACCTGTGGCCAGTCCGTTTTTCCTTCAACCAAATAGCGATGTCCGTGAAAATCCTTCTCAGCACCGCACTTTAGATGGAAGGGCGTCTCTACAGGCCCCACCTCCAGATCGCGGCTGTAATGCTCTGTAATCAGTTTGTCCCGGTAGATAGGCAGTGTCACGCTCCCATCGACGTTTCGCAGCATGAAGTACCACAGTCCAGGGCGACGCCATGTCCGGTCCTTCAGGTGGGGCGGCAGGTGATGTGGGAAGAACTCGGGAAGGGCTGTGAGCGGGCGTGCCTGCACAATGTGGACGGTATCTGCTTCCACCGCCCACTCGACATCGACACGGACGCCAAACGCCCTGTCGATTTGCAGGCCCACCTGCGCAATGCGGCTTGCAAGGTCATCTGTCAGCGACGGCAAAGCCTGTTGGTCTGCGGGAATATCGATGATGTCGATCCCCCTGGCGCCCGGGACCAAGGCGGTCTTTTTTCGTGCAATGTCCCTGCTGAGGACCTCTCCCGAATCCCATTGGAACAAGAACCGATCCGCCGGCGTTTCACCCGCAGAGCCCACCAGGTCGCAAGCCAGGCCCAATGTTGATTCCAGGACGAACCGCCAGGGATTCCCGGTCCGCGGGTCCGCTGTGAACAGGACGCCGGCGCTGTCGGCGGCAACAAGGCTTTGGAGTAGCACGCCCATGCCGTCAACTTCGGGGTGGATTCCCATGCGAAGCGCATAGTCAACCGCGTGTGGCGCCCACAATGCACACCAACAACGTCGCACGGCCAGCCACAGTTCGCGCTCAGTGCGTATGCCCAAAAACGATTCATATACGCCTGCAAAGCTCGCCTTCTCTGAGTCTTCGTGCACACCTGAGGAGCGTACGGCAATTTCAGAGGGGGAATCAGCGAGAAGCGCCTGCACAACCTGGGCCGCCGCTTCCGTCACCTGTCGTGGGATGGGCCCCTGGAGCACTGCCTTGCAAAGCGCCTCATATGCCTCGGCTCGTGAGGTTTCATCGAACTCGTTATCGATCAGTCGTTGCGCTCTTTGGGCCAGGTTGTTCTCCTTGAGAAAGAGTCTCAGCGCGTTCCGACTGATGGCGACCCCACCGGGAACTGACAAACCAAGATCCATCAACCTTCCGAGATTGGCCGCCTTGGCCCCAACGGACGTGGCATCCAGGTTCGACCGAAGCGGAACGACGAATTCTACAGCCCGTGTAGCCATATCTCTCCTTTCCGTCGACCCGCGCGCATAAAAAAAGGTGCGCACAGGTAGACATACCGCGAGACAGCCTCGTCTCACAGAGTATATCAGCCTGTCCGCACCCTTGACTCTCAAAAGTGCCTGGACTGGCATAGCGATGTGACAAGAATATAAGGGATACTCGTTACGAAGTCAAGCGTGTTCTCTATACGGCGTAAAAGCAGGCATAATAGAGGCGGTTCACACACGGATTCCAGCGCCCGGCGCGGGCCAGAATCCGGGCATCTTCCAGCGTCTCTCGCGCCCTCTGCAATCGGTAGTGAACCACGTCGTCGCTGGAGTCTTTCACAAGACTTTTCCTTCGCGCTCAACAGTCCGATGGAATGGCATGACCTGATAACGAGGGCTATTCCACTCTTGACGGCTGCACACCAGGGCGCATAAAACTTCTCCGCAGGCCCATTCGATCTCGTAAAGTCGGTGCCGAATGGCATCCTTACGTTCATCATCCACAGGGCCATCCACCAGCACCAGGAAATCCCAATCCGATTCGGAGCCCGCATCCCTGCGAGAACGCGATCCGTACAGGATGACCTCTGCGCCAGGCTCTGCCGTATGAACAACCTGTTTTACTTTTTTGAGCAACTCTTCCTGGGTCATTTCGCGATCACCGCTTGAGTCCTTCGCTCTATGAACCGAACTCCACCTTGTCATACACCTCGCTCAGCGCCAGATGGCACTGGATCGAGGGCATCGGGACCGTGTCCTGCGCGTTGTCGGTCTCCGAGAGCAGCCACTGGCCCTCCGGCTGGCGGGCGTAGCGCTCCACGTGGACCTTCTCCTGCGCGATCAGCACGTACTCGGCCAGGGATTCGAGTTTTCGGTAGTGCCCAAACTTCTCGCCCCGGTCATAGCCCTCGGTGGACCTGGAGAGGACCTCGATGAGGACGGTCGGGTTGAGCAGGGTGTCCATCTCCTCGTCGTCGAACAGGGCCTTGCCGCACACCACCACGATGTCGGGGTAGGTGTAGAGGCCCGTCGGGCTGACCTTGACGCGCAGGTCGCTTGCGTAGGTCTTGCAGGGCCGGCCCTTCAGCTGCAGGCTCAACTCCCGGACGGTGTTGGTGACGATGAGGTTGTGCCGCTCGCTGGCCCCGCCCATGGCGAAGATTTCGCCGCCGAGGTATTCGCTCCTGTGCTCGGCCTGGCGTTCCATCGCCAGATACTCCGTCGGGGTGTAGCGCGGTCTGGGTTTAGAGGACATGTTCTCCTCCGTTATGTGTGTTCACGACAGGAAAATAAGGCGGGCGCTGACGGGTGTCAACAAAAAAGAGGCCCGGAGGGGTCGCCGGGCCTGAGGTGATCCAGTCGTTCGAGGAATTCTAACTCGTCAACGCCTTTTCCCGCTCGATCATCGCGGCCTGTTGCTCGCACGCCTGCGCCGCCGCGTCGGCGTTGAGCTGGCGGTAGCACGCGCCGAGCCTCCGGAACAGGTCCGCGTCCCCCGGCGCGGCCTGGATGAGGGCCTCGTAGACCGAGACGGCCCTCCATGCCTCCCCCTGGTGGCGCAGGATTTCGGCCAGGGAGAGGGCCGCGGTCCGGGACGCCGGATCGAGGGCCCAGGCGGTCTCGAACGCGAAGGCCGCGCACTGGGGCTGCCCCCGGCCCACGAGGGTTCGACCCACCTCCGAGAAGAGCTGCGCCGTGTCCGAAGGCGACAGGATGGCGGGCAGGCCCCCGGTCAGCGCGTCCCCGAAGGTCCCCCGTACCGCTGCGTTGAGCATCTCCCGCACGAGCGCCGCGTCCCCCCTGCGGGCCGAGGCCAGGGCCAGGCCAAGGTTGACGTCGAGCAGGCCGGGCTGCGTCTCCCGGACCTTCAGGAAGGCCTCTGCGGCCTCGTCGTAGCGTTTGAGAGAGAGAGAGAGGTGGCCCAGGTTGGCATAGGCCTCGGTCGCGTCCTCCATCTGCTGCGCGGCCCTCCGGTACATCTCCTCGGCCAGGTCGAAGGCGCCGCGCTTCTTGTGAATGAAGCCGAGGTTGAGGAGGGCCTGAGGGAGGCCGCCCCCGCGCTCCATCGCCTGCGTGAACAGCTCTTCGGCGCGGCTCAGGTCCTTTTCCTCCAGGGCCATCACGCCCAGGTTGAAGGGGTGATGGGGGTTGGCCGGGTCGCACTCCGCCGCCTGCTTTAGCGCCCGTCCGGCCTCCTCCCTCCGGCCCAGCTTCCGGAGGGCCGTGGAGAGCGGGCCGAGGGAATCGGCTCTGGCCACGCCGACGGCCGCGGACGCCTCGTAGCATCGGACGGCCTCCTCCAGGTCCCCTTTGGCTTCGTGGACGTGACCCAGGAAGAGGCGGACCAGGGCCTTGATCTTGCGGAGGTCGTTGGGCGCAAAGGTCACCTGGTCCTCGTACTGCTGCGCGAGCCTCAGGTGACGGAGGGCGTCCTCGTGTTGATTCAGGCGCAGGTAGCACTCGCCGAGGGTCAGGTGGGTGACGGCGTAGCGGTCGTCCATCCTGAGGGCCTCGTGGAGCGGGGGCAGGGCCTGCTCGTAGTCTCCCTTTCGCATCAGGGACCGGCCCAGGTAGAGGTGGGCCGTGGTCACGATGATCAGGTTGCGGTCCGCGGCGGCCTTCCCGTCGCTCAGGATGCGGCGGTAGTCGGCGATGGCCTCGTCCAGCTCCCCCCAGACATAGTGCGTCTGGGCCTCGTGGTGGCGCACAATGTAGTCGTCGGGGCGCTGCTCCAGCCATCGTTGCATGATGTCGAAGTAGCGCCGCTGCTTGGCCTTCACGACCTCCTCGGTGGTGTAGCCGGTGTGGCGCACGACGATGTCGGTGGGGACGATCTGGACGCCGAGCCGGCCCAGGGAGAGGGAGACCTGTTCGTGGACGGGCATCTCGAATTGCACGCCGGGGAGGTTGGGGAAGAGCCGGAGCTGCAGGCAGGTGGTGGCGTCGTAGCCCTCGTCCTGGAGGCGGAAGTAGAAGGCGTGGCCCCTGCCCATTTGCATGGCCCTGCGGACCTTCGGGAAGTTCTCCTTGGGGAAGAGGTCGTCCGCGTCGAGCCACATGATCCAGTCTCCGGTGGCGCGCCGGATGGCCTCGTTGCGGGCCGCGGAGAAGTCCTCGCACCATTCAAAGTAGTGGACCTTCGCGCCGTAGCGACGGGCGACCTCCACGGTCCGGTCGGCAGAGCCGGTGTCCACGACCACGATCTCGTCCACCAGGCCCTGCACGTTCTCCAGGCAGCGGCCCAGCCGGGCCTCCTCGTTCTTGACGATCATGGTGAGAGACAAGCGCCCCCCCTCCCCGCTCCCCGCAGGGGGTCGGGGGTCGGGGGTCGGGGATCGGCCCTCTCCCCGCCTCGCTCCGCTCGGCTTCCCCTCTCCCGCATGCGGGAGAGGGGTGGCGAACGTAGTGAGCCGGGGTGAGGGCCTGATCTCTGTCCTCTGCTCTTTACACCTTTCCATAAGCCGCTCGCACTGGGTGCGAAACGCCGCCGGGTCCAGGGGGAAGAAGGGATCTCCGTCGGGATGGGCCAGGGCACGCGAGAGGTGCTCGGACGCCTGCTCCGGCTGTCCCAGCGCCAGACAGCACTCCCCCAGGTAGAGCCGGGCCAGCGCGGACTCAGGGGCCATGGCCGCGGCCTCTTTCAGGGGAGCGAGGGCCTCATCGTGACGCCCCCGGTCCATCAGGACGCGGCCGAGAAAGGTCCGGGCCATCCGGGCGATGGACGGGCGGCTGACGCTCAGGGTCTCGTCCGATGTCAGCGTCCGCAGCTCGGCCTCCGCAGCTTTCAGGTCGCCCTCGCCGTAGAGGGTGTGGGCCACGCGAAAGCGGATGTCCGCGTCCTCCGGATGCATCTCCAGCCACCGGCGCATCATCCTTAGATACTTCCGGCGCTTCTCCGCCGTGCGCTCCGGGGTCGTGTAGCCGGTGTGCACCACCCGGATGTCCGTGCGGAGGCAGGCGATGCCCAGGCGCTCCAGGGAGGGGACGATCTGCTCGTGCACGGGCCGCTCGAAGGCCGCGCCCGGCGCGTTCGGGAAGAGCCGGAGCTGGGGGTAGCGGCTCCGGTCCGCGCCGACGTTCTCCAGGATGAAATAGAAGGCCTCCTGCCGGCCCCGCGCCATCGCCCGGCGGACCTTGTCGCGCTCCTCCGGCGGCAGGACGTCGTCCGCGTCCATCCAGAGGACCCAGTCCCCGGTCGCCAGGCGGAGGGAGGCGTTGCGCGCGGCGGCAAAGTCGTCGCACCAGGCGAAGTGGCCGATCTTCGCGCCGTGACGCCGGGCGATCTCGACGGTGCTGTCGCTGGACCCCGTGTCCACGACCACGATCTCGTCGGCCAGGCCCCGGACGCTGTTCAAACATGCGTCCAGAGTCTCCTCGGCGTCCTTCACGATCAGGCAGACGCTCAGCTTCCCTGATTCCCCCGTACCCCCGTGGTTCGTGGTTCGTGGTTCGTGGTTCGTGATCCGTACAGCCCTCTCCCCAGTAGGCTGCGCCTGCCTCCCCTCTCCCACATGTGGGAGAGGGGTGCCTGAGCGATAGCGAAGGCGGGGTGAGGGCCGGTTCACGGTACCCGGTTCACGGTCCACGCGCCGTTTCACCCGCTCCACGTTCTCCCGAATGAGGGCCACGTCCGGCGCGAGGGAGAGGGCCTGCTCGAAGCAAGACAGGGCCTGCGGCAGGTCCCCCTTCCGCTCGCGGAGGATGCCGAGGTTGTTGAGGGCCTGGTAGGACTTCGGGTTGAAGGCCAGGGCCTTCTCGTGCGCCCGGATGGCGTCGTCGTAGCGCCGCGCGCCGTCCAGGAGGCTGCCGTAGGCGTTGAACACCAGCTCCATCTCCAGGTGGCTGCCCCGGTGGCGCTCCAGGCCGTCGGTCTCGATCAGGGCGATGGTCCGCTCGATGGCCCGAATGGCGTCGTCGTAGCGCCGGAGGTCCCCGTAGACGCTCGCCAGCTCGTAGAAGGCCCTCGGGTTGTCCGGCTCCTGCTGCGCCTTCTTCTCGGCCACGCCGAGGTAGCGCTCCGGGGTCCGGGCCTTCTCCACGTAGCCGTAGTGATGGACCGGGACGGGGCACTCCCCGATGCGACCGCCAGCGTCCAGGATGGACTGCTCCACGGTCTCGTGCACGGCCCCCCGAAAGCGGATGCGGGGGTCGTTGCGGAAGAGCCGGACCTTGGTGGTGGGGAACCAGCCCTCGTAGGTCTTCTCTTCAGGATACTCGCCCCGGCAGGCCACCCCCCTTGCCCGGTTGCGTTCCCGCGTGTAGTTCCGGGTGGTCAGGAGATATCCGTCGCACCCGCCCGCGACGGCGGCCCGGCGGATGGCGCCGAGGTCGCGTGAGGCGATCACTTCGTCGCAGTCCAGGACGAAGACCCAGTCGCCGGTGGCGGCCTCGAGGGAGGCGTTGCGGGGGGCTGCGAAGTCGTCCTGCCAGGGGAGGCGGAGCACGCGCGCCCCGAGGCGCTCGGCCACGGCGGGGGTGTCGTCCTGCGAGCCGGTGTCCACGAGCACGATCTCGTCGGCCAGGCCCTGCGCGCTCCGGAGGCAGCGCTCCAGGAAGGCGGCCTCGTCACGGGCGATCAGGCAGAGGGAGATGCGCAGGCGCGGCGAGGATTTCGAGCGTTTTTTTTGTTTTCCCTTTTTGGGCATGATCTATCTCTCACGCGGATTGATCGTTCCCATGATCACCACGTCGATAAACTTTCCGCCGATACAGAGGGCGTCCCGCAGGAGGCCCTCCTGCTCGAAGCCGCACTTTTTCAGACAGCGGAGCATGGGGAGGTTATGCGCGAAGGGGGTGGAGACCACCTTATGCAGGCCGAGCCGGTCGAAGGCGAAGGCCACGGTTAGCCGGATGGCCTCCGCGCCGTAGCCCTTTCCCCGGAAGGCAGGATCCCCGATGGTGATGTGGAGTTCCGCGCCCCGATGGACCGGGTCGATGTTCCGGAGGACGAGGACGCCGATGGGCCTTCCGCCGGACTCCCGGAGGCCGAACACGCGGGCCGTCTCGCTCAGGCGGTCCCGGTCGATCAGTTCGCGAAACTGGGCCTCGGTGAGGGGGTTCGGGTCGTCGGAGGTGGCGGCGATGATCTCGGGGTCGTTGTACCAGGCCAGGCCCCGCGCCCAGAACTCCCCCTCGAAGGGGCAGAGGAGGACGCGGTCGGAGCGGGGGAGGTCGGTGGATAGCATAAATTGGTTTTCCAACTTTTCTTGCTCGTGCAAGAAAAGTTGGACAAAAGAAACACGCCCCTCAAGCGCCGGGGAGGCTGGGCGCGACGCAAGGGCATTGCTCCAGAGGACGGATCGTCCAGAGGTTTCCACTGCCGCCTAACGCCTCTCCTGAACCCCGGTGGTTAGCCCTTCTGCGTCGCGCCATTTGTCATTTGACAAGGTTGCTCCCCCTCTCCGTGTCGGAGAGGGGGACGGGGGGTGAGGTCTAGCTCCCCCTCTCCCCTCGGGGGAGGGGGTTGGGGGGAGGGGTCTCGGAGCGCGTCGAGTTGCGCGCGGACCCCGGCGTCGTCCGGGCGGAGGGTCAGGCAGCGCTCGAAGAAGGCCGCGGCCCGCTGCGCCTCCCCGATCTGCGCGTAGATCGCCCCGAGGTTGTAGAGCAGGTCCACGTTCTCCGGGTCGGCCTGCGCGGCCCGCTCGAAGGCCTCGAGGGCCTTCTCCTGCTCCCCGGTCTCCCAGAGCAGGACGCCCAGGTTGCTGTGCGCCTCGGCCAGGGCGGGTTCGGCCTGGGCGGCCCGCTCGAAGGCCGCGCGCGCGGCCTCCGCGTCTCCGCTCCGGTAGAGGTACCGGCCCAGGTCGTTGTGCGCCCGCGCCCACGCGGGCGCGGCCTCCGCGGCCTTTCGCGCGGCCTCCACGGCCCCGGCCAGGTCTCCGGCGGTCTCTGCGGTCTCTGCGGCCGCAAGGTGTTGCGCGGCCCTGTTTTTCTCCCGGAGGATGGGCTTTTCCTTCAGTGCCCTCAGACGCTCCTGGACGGCGGCCGCGGTCCGCTCCCAGGTGACGTTCGCGCGGATGAAGGCGCTGGCCCTCGCGCCCATGACCTTTGCCTCATCGGGATGCTCGACTGCCCACCGCATCCGGGCGGCGAGGGCCTCCCGGTCCGGCTCCAGCAGCCACGCCTGGCCCGCGGTCTCCTCCTTGAAGGCGATGGGGACCTTCCGCGCGGGGATGAGGCAGGCGGTCTCTTCGGAACAGAAGTCGTCACAGGCCCCGCCCTGCGTGACGATGACCGGGAGGCCGCAGGCCATGGCCTCGGCCACGGGCAGGCCGAACCCCTCGCCCCGGTAGGGGTGGACGAGGCAGCCGCAGGCGGCGTAGAGGCGGGGCACGTCCCGGTCCGGCAGCGGGTCTGTCAGGTAGAGGATCTCCGGCGCCTCCGGGTCGGCCTGAAGCGCCCGGATGAGGTCCGCCGCGTTCTGCCCCTTGTAGAAGGTGGCCTGGCCCATGTCCTTGATCACCAGGCAGACGTCGTCGGACCGGCGGAAGGCCCTTCTGTAGGCGTCCAGCAGGGCGTCGATGCCCTTGCGGTAAATGGTCCCGCCCACGAAGAGAAATCGGAACGACTTGCGCGTGGGGAGGTCCATCGGCTGGAGGTCGGGCCGGAAGAGGTGGGGGTTCACGCCGAGGGGGACCACGAAGACCTTCTCCGGCGGGACGCCGCTCTCCTCGTAGCACCGCTTGACGAAGGAGGTGTAGGCCCAGATTTCGTCCACGGCCTCGGTCAGGGGTTTGATCCACGCCTTCGGCAGCCGGCCGAACTCCCAGGGCTGGATCAGGACCCAGTGGCCGGAGGGGGGGGGCTCGAAGTTGGGGGGCCACTGGTGCCGGACGTGAAACTCCGCCGGGCCTTTCAGGGGGGCGCGCATCCGCGCTGACAGGGGGCCGAGCCGCTCCGGGTCGCTCTCCGGGCCGAACTCGTCCGCCTCGTAAGGGATCAGGCTCAGGTCGCAGCGGCCCGACCGGAGGAGGGCGGCGCAGACCTCGCGGTTGACCAGGGCCAGGCTGTGCCGGACAAAAAAAGACCCCTCCCAGACGCCGCGCAGAGTTGAACAGGGATGGACAGGATATACAGGATGACTTTTATCCTGCCCATCCTGTCCATCCCTGTTAGATAATTTCGGAACAAACTGTCCTGTCGCGTCGAAGCGGCCCTGCCAGCGCGCCACGAACTGTTGAAGGTTCTCGCGCACGTGGTCGAATCGCCCGGCGGACCGGCCCTCGTGGTGCTCCACCACGCTCGTGGCGCAGTAGACCACCCGGTAGCCCGCGTCCCGGACGCGCAGGCAGAGGTCCACGTCCTCCACGCCGTTGACGTAGCCCTCGTCGAACCCGCCGAGCCGGTCGAACAGGTCCTTCCGGGCCATCAGGCAGGCCCCGGTCACCATGTCCAGGTCCCGGGTCCGGCAGACGCGGGGGTCGTCCGGCGCGGCCCCCCGGAAGGGGTGGTCGGGGACGCCGTCGATCAGCTCTATGCCGGCGTGCTGCACCCGCTTCGTGTCGGGGTAGAGGAGCTTGCTGCCGACGACGCCGACCCGGTCGTCGCCCTCCGCCAGGCGGGCCAGCTCGCTCAGCCATCCTGCCTGCGGGATCGTGTCGTTGTTCAGGAAGAGGAGGTAGCGCCCCCGCGCCAGGGTCGCGGCCTGGTTGTTCGCCCCGGCGAATCCGGCGTTGCGGGCGTTGAAGACCGCCCGGACACGGCCGCCCAGGCCTTTAAGGTAGGCCCGCGTCCCGTCGGAGGAGGCGTTGTCCACCACGATCACCTCGTGGGGGACGTCTCCGCTGTGCGCGAACAGGGCCTCCAGGCAGCGCTGCGTGTAGGAGAGGTTGTTGAGGACCGGGATGACGATGGAGACCAGGGGATGGCCTGTCCGGGGGCGCCGGCCTCCCAGATTTCTCGCGTATGCCTCCTCCACGGCCGCAGGGTCGTGGCCGTGCACCTTCGCCATCAACTCCGCTTCGAGTTTAAGAAACTCCTCTCTCCAGTGGACCTCCACCCCCGGCCAGACGGCCCGGAAGCAGTCGTCGATCCATCGCCCTGCGGTCGGGTCCGCCCGGTCGAGCAGGGGCTTCAGGTGGGGGGCCTCGGCCGCCATAAAGTGGAACAGGAATCGCGCGAAGACGTAGCGCAGCGGGAGGGCCGCGTCCCACTCCCACTCCAGGTCGATGTAGGTGGCCTCGCTCCCGGACATCATCAGGTTCCAGGGGTTGGCGTCCAGGCCCCGGCCTGAGAGCAGGGCGTCGGGGGCCGGGAGGTCCTGGGAATCCGGATGGACCTGGAATCTGCGCAGGGACGCCACCCACGTTTTTAACTGCTCCGCGAAGCGTTCGGCGGGCCGGGCCCTGTGTCTGGCCGCTTTCAGGAGGAGGAGGTCGAAGGGCGTGCCCCCCTCAAAAGGGGCCTCCTCCCAGTGGGTCCTCAACCCTCCAGGCTCAGGGGGTTCGGGATGGAGGGGTCTCTTGCGGACCCTGCCGGCCCCGGAGGTGAGTCCGTGGAACGTGGTGCAGGTCCTGTAGGGCCGGACGCGCGCGGGGGAGAAGAGGATGGCGTCCCAATCTGCCCGGATGCGCTCTCTGTCTTTTTGGACCGGGGAGATCACCAGGAAGGAGGGACTGAAGGTGGAGAGGTTCCGGTTTTTTCCGATCTCCCACCACGCGAGGGTGTCGCAGAAGAGGTTCAGGGGCTTCCGGCTGTAGTCCCTCATCGGGAACCGGCGCACCAGGCCGCCCAGGTTCAGGGGTGAGGAGGAGGCGACCCGGTCGTCGATCAGGCCCTGGGGGAGCTTGTAGTCCGGGAAGGGGAGGTAGAAGCGGTTGTCGGGGAAGCCCGCGGCCCTCAGGCGGTCCTGGAGCTCCTGCCTTCCGAAGGTGACGGGGCCGGAGTCCCCGACCGCGGCGTAGCCCTCGATCCCGTCGAAGTGGACGCCGGTGTGGTCCTCGGAGCAGCCGGAGAAATATTTCAGGCCGAACTGGTTCTCGATGGCCAGGATCAGCGCGCCGCCCGGGGAGACCAGGCCCCGCAGGTACTCCAGACACGCCTGCACGGGGTCCTCCGCCCGGATAAACGACCTGGAGTATTCGAGCACCCCGATGCAGAGGACGAGGTCGTAGGTCCGCGCGGCGCGCAGTTCGTGGAAGGGGGCGGCCAGCACGCTCACGTTGGGGAGGTCCCTGCACCGGGCCGCGGCGATCTGCGCCCGGACCAGGCTCCCCTCCACGGCGTGGACCTCCGCGAGGGTTTCGCCCAGGAAGCGGGTGATCGCCCCGCATCCGCACCCGATCTCCAGGGCGGACGACGCCGGGTCCAGATGAAACCCCCGGAGCAGCTGGGAGCGGGCGCTGCTGAGGTGGTACTGGCTGGGCCAGTCCCGGATCATCCGGGACAGTTCGTCGGAGGTGGAGGAGAGGTCTTTTGCGCTCTGAACGGAGTGGAGGACGTAGTTCTCCACCTCGACGCCGTCCGAATAAGAGATGCCGCGGAAGCCTTCGAGGACCCAGATCCCCTTCTGGGCGTCGAACCCCATCCGATTCAGAAACGCCTTCTGCAATGCGGACCTCTTA
>CAYRZX010000046.1:1422-7114 GCA_964428665.1 uncultured Gemmatimonas sp. | reverse complement strand
TTAAGGTTTTCGCGTCTTCAGCGCCCGGCTCAACTGCTTCAGGTCCCTCTCTCCCACCTGGGCCGCCGCCCGATTCTCCGCCTCGATGCGCTCGTAGACCTCCCCCCGGTGGACGGAGACCTCCGGCGGGGCGTCGATGCCGAGGCGGATCTGCTTCCCCTGGAGGTCCAGCACCGTGATCCGCACGTTGTTTCCGATCACAATGCTCTCGCCTAACTTCCTTGTTAAAACGAGCATGGGGTTAACTTCCTCCGTGCAGGACACGGTGTTTGGTCGTGTAGCGGTCGTCGAGAAGGGCGAGCTGTTTGGCCGTCCGGCTGGCCGCGTTGACCAGGAGGGGGCCGCTCAGGTTGGCCGTCACCTCTTGCACGTCCCGGGAGAGGGTGACAATGGCGTAGACGAGCGCGTCCTCTTGCTTTTCGATCTGGAGGCTCTTGAGGTCGTCCCGCGAGATGCGGGGGGCGTAGTCGGGCCAGACCAGGAAGGGGTCGATCAGGACGAAGGCGAGGCGGGGGTTTTCGGCGGAGAGCATCCAGTAGAACGGGGCGCTCTCCTCGTCCTCGAGGATGGCGAACTCCCGGCACCGCTCGAAGCCGGGGAGTCCGCTGGGAAAGGTGATGATCCGGTCCGGGGGGACGGCGACCTCGCCGAACCGGACGTTGGTGAATCGGATTTCGCCATCCTGGCTCATGACAGCACCGACGAAAAAAAAGCGTTCAGCTATCAGCGTTCAGCTATCAGCAAAACCGACCACGCTCTTGCTGACCGCTGACGGCTGACCGCTGACGGCTGCTTCTACCTCAGAAAATCGATCAGGGACGGCTGGATCAGGCTCATCCCGGTGGTCAGGGCGGACTGAAAGACGTTCTGGTGTCTCTGGAGATCGACCACGGCCTGCGCAAAGTCCGTGTCCTCCGTGTTCGAGAGGGACTCCTTGAGGTTCACCGTAAATCGCTCCAGCAGGCTGTTGGTCAGTTCGACCCGGCTCGTGCGCGCCCCGAGCACGCCCCGGGTGTTGGAGGTCTTGTTTCGCGCCTCCTCCAGCTCCGTGATGGAGTTCCGGATGCCGTTCAGGTCGTTGGTGTTCAGGCTGTCCCGCAGGTCGAGCAGGGCTGAAAACGGGTTAAACTGGCCTTCGAAGATGTCCTTGCCCGCCGCGTTGATCTGCACGCTGATCCCGTCCCCCACCTCCCGGAGGATCGCGCCCGACGTGTCCACGGTCTCGATGCCGAGGCTCTTGAGCACGTCGTTGCTGTCCGAAATGGTCGTGGTCCCGGAGATGACCAGGCGAAAGGTGTCGCCGCTCCCGGACGGGGCGCTCGCGATGGTCGTCGTGACCCCTGTGGGGGCTGCCGCGTCGATCTTGGCCTTGATGGTCGTGAGCGAATCGGTCGCCAGGTCGAGCGCCACGGTCTGGTCGCCGATGGTGACTGTCCCGGAGGGCGGACTGCCCAGCCCCAGCAACGACCCGACCACCGTGGTGGCGTCCGACAGGGGCCGGCCCTCGGTGAGGCCGTTCTCGATGGTCGCGACCTTGCCGTCCGCGTCCCGCGTCTCCACGTAGGGCCGGAAGAGGGTGTGGGTCCCGCCGAAGATGTAGCGCCCCCGGAACTGCGTGGAGCTGAGGTGCAGGACGTGCTCCAGGAGGTTGTCGATGGTGTTCGCCAGGAGCTTCCTGTCCCGGCCCGTCAGGGTGTCATTGGCCCCCTGAATGGCCGTGCCCTGGGCCGCGGTCAGGGTGTCGACGATCTCCCCCAGCGTGGAGTCCGTGATGTTGAGGTAGCCCTGCCCCTCCTGGATGTTGCGCTGGTACTGCTCGATGTTGCGCACCTGGCCCCGCAGGTTGAGCGACCGGCTCGCCCCCGAGGGGTCGTCGGAGGCGTCGTTGATCCTCGACCCGGTGATCAGCTCCTTCTGGAGCTGCGCCATTTTCTGGAACGTCCGCGAGAGGTTCGTCGTCAGGGTGGAGGTGACGGTGGCGTCCGAGATGCGCATAAGTTCACCTGGCTTTCAAATATAAGACAATTTTGTGATAATGTCCATTAAAGAACGTTACCCCATCGCCAGGACCGACTGGAACATCTCGTCCACGATGGTGACGATGCGCGCGGCGGCCTGATAGGCCCTCTGGAACAGGATCAGGTTGGCCGCCTCCTCGTTCACGGACACGCCCCGCACGTTCTCCCGCCGGTTGTTGAGCTGCTCGGAGATGACCCGCTGGCTCTCCAGGCTGGAGAAGGTCGCCTTCGCCTGGGACCCCACCTCCCCGACCAGGTCGCTGTAGAACTCCTCCATGGTCTTCGTCCCGCCGCTGAACAGGCGGCTCAGCCGGAGGTCCGAGAGCTGGAGGGCGACCCGGTTGTTCCCCTTCGAGCCGTCGGAGGAGGCCGCGATCAGGTCCGTGTTGTCGAGAATGGCGGAGTTGACCTGGATGGTTCGGGCCGTGGTCCCCGCCGCGTCGAAGAAGTCTGTCCCCGACACGCCGTTGAGGCCGTAGCCCGCCGAGTGTTTCTTGTTGACCTCCGAGACGAGGGTGGAGGCCAGGCTGTCCAGGGCGCTCAGGTAGTCCGGGATGCGCGTGTCCCGGACCTCCTCGATGCCCTTGAGGGACCCGCTGCTCAGGGTGAGGGCCTCTCCGGTGGAGCTTAGGGTCAACCTCGATACGGCGGCGTCCCCCTCCACCTCCACCCGCCGGCCCAGGCTGCTGACCGCCGCGTGGTCCACCAGGATGCGGCCGCTCTGGTAGACGGTCACCGTCCCGTCCTCCTGCTCCCTGGTGGAGATGTCCACGAGCTTCGACAGCTCTTCGATGAGGCTGTCTCGCCGGTCCTCCAGAGGGGCGGAGGACCCGCCCCCCCCGAAGCGCTCGGACGGGACGCGGGCGTTGAGCGAGCCGATCTCGTCCAGCAGGGCGTTGGCCTGGTCGACCTGCCGCTGGAACTCCGATTCGAGGTCCGTCCGCGCGTTTTTGAGCTGGTCGTCCAGCCGGAGGAAGGTCCGGGCCAGGAGCTGGCCCTCCTCCCGGATGACCGCCCGGGCCGACCCGCTCTCGGGGTTGTTGGCAAGGTCCTGAAAGGCGTTGAAGAACCGGCTCAGGGACCCGCTCAGGCCGACCCCCGACGACTGGCTGAACACCGCCCCGGCCTCGTTGGCGCTCGATCCGGCCAGCTCCGAGAAGATGCCCTCGATGGTCGCGAACGCCTTCTGCATGGTCTCCAGGCGGCCGAACAGGCCGTTCTGGAACCGGACCTGGGAGTCCAGGAGCTGGTCGCGCGCCCGCGACACGTCCGTCACCTTCACCCCGGTCCCCAGGCCCGCCGCCGGCTCCGAGGTCACGAGCTTGGCCTGTCGGCGGGAGAAGCCCGGCGTGTTGACGTTGGCGATGTTGTCGCCCGTCACGCTGATGCCGATCTGCTGCGCCCGCAGGGCGGAGCGGCCGATCTCGATGGCGCCCAGAAGGCCGGACATAAGAAATCCTATCTAAGCGACTCTGTTCACTGCGACGCGAAGGCCTGCGGCCACCCCCTCGGTCAGGCCGGTGCGCTGGTAGACCCGGTTCGACCCGTCCCCCCCTTTGAAGAGCTGCAGGGTGCGGCTCACGTAGCGCAGGGCGTGTCGGATGAGGAGGGCGTTGTTCCGGTTGGCCCGGCGGATCTCCGCGTGGAGGTCGAGGAGGGTGTCCCGCAGGGCCCGCATCCGCTCCGCGTCCTGGCCCCGGCAGAGTTCCGAGAGGCGCTGGAGGCTCAACTGATCCTCCCTGAGGCCGGCCCTCTGGCCGATGCCCCGGACGATGTGGAGGCGCCGCGCCTCGATCAGGCGGATCTCCTCGGCCACCTGCTCCTGGCGCTCCCCCGCCGACCGGATGGCCTCGATGTCGTCCCGCGTCAACGCCCTCTGTTGCTGCGCCGTGAGGTCGAGCATCCTCCGGAAGGCCTCGATCTCCTCTTCGAGGATGGCCATCAGGTCCTGTTTCAGGCTTTCAAGGCTCATGTCATTGTCTCCTCAGCGTCGCCCCTTCGATCCCCAGCCCCTGCTGCCGGAGCTTTCGGAGCTGCGCCTGGACGTCCGTCGCCGCGCCGGGCTGCGGGGGCTGGGGCGCAGCGGCGTCGGCCTTTGCGCCGGGCTGCGGGGGGCCGGACGGCGGATGCAGGGGGAGAAATTTCTTGAGGGTGGGGTCGAGGGGACCCTTTGCCCCGTTCTCCTGACCGATGTGGAAGCGGCGGCTCAGGTCGCGGTAGAGCAGCTCACCGACCCCCAGAGAGCCCTGCCCGGCCATTCGCCTGGAGATCTCCTCGTCCAGGAGGCCCTCGAACAGGTCCTCGCCGGGGCCGCCGTGAAACATCTCCTCCTTGTGCACGGTCTCCCGCATCTGCTTGAGGACCTGCGCCATAAAGACCGACTCGAAGTCTCTGGCCGCCTTCCTCAGCTGCGCCGCCTCGTCCCCCGGCTGGGCCGGCCCCTGAAGGGCTTTCCCCTTCAGGGGCCTTGCGTCGGGCTTCTGGAGGGGGATGAAGGGTTTGGCAGGAGATGCGATGTTCTGGATGGGGTCCATGTGATGCTCCTACATAATTACCAACTCCGCCTTCAGCGCCCCGGCCTCCTTGAGCGCCTGGAAGATGGAGATGATGTCCCTGGGCTTCACCTTCAGGGCGTTCAGGGCCTTGGCCACGTCCCCCACGTTGCTCGTCCGGTCCAGGACCAGGAAGCGGGCGGCCTCCTCGGTTGCGGTCACCTCCCCGCCTCCCACGACTGCCGCCGCGCCGCCGGGCCCCACTGCGACCTCGGCCGTGGGCGGGACGATCCGGATGTTGAGGTCGCCGTGCGCCACGGCCACCTCCGAGATCGACACCCTCTCCCCGGCCACGATGGTGCCGGTCTTTTCGTTGACCACGACGCGGGCCACGGCGTCGGGGACCACCAGCACGCCCTCCAGTTCGGCGATGAACTCCACGTAGTTTCCCGGCGTCCGCCGGCTCCTGGGCACGGTCACGTGCACGGTCCCGGCGTCCAGCGGCACGGCCATGCGCATCCCGAACCGCTCGTCGAGGGCGCGGGCCAGGCGGGCCGCCGTGGTGTAGTCCGGGGAGTGGAGGACCAGCGTCAGCTCATCCGACGCCCCCTCCGGGGGGGCGGCCTCGATCAGCACCGTGGCCCCGTTGGGCACCCGGCCCACCATTGGATGGTTTTTCGTGACCTGTCCGGCGCCTCCCCCTCCGGCGTTGAACCCGCCGATGGAGACGGGCCCCTGCGCCGTGGCGTAGACCGGCCCGTCCGGGAGCTGCGCCCGCAACGGCGTCATCAACAGGGTCCCCCCCTGCAGGCTCGAGGCGTCCCCCACGGACGAGACGGTCACGTCGATGGCCGATCCCCGCCGCACGAACGGCGACAGGCGCGCCGTGACCATGACGGCGGCCACGTTTTTCGTCCGGATCTGCGCCGGGTTGACCTGGAGGCCGAGGTTGCGCATCAGGTTCGCCACGGACTGGAGGGCGATGCCCCGTCCGTCCCCGGTCCCCTCCAGGCCCACGATCAGGCCATAGCCGAGCAGCTGCGCCTCGTCGGCCCCCTGCACCTTTGCGATGTCCTTGAGCCGGACCTGGGCCTCGCCCCAGCGCCCCGGCGCCAGCGTCCCCAGCAGGAGGAGAAGGACGAGCGAACGGAATCGGAGGTTCATAGGAGTCTCGGTGATTAA
>CAYRZX010000046.1:0-1322 GCA_964428665.1 uncultured Gemmatimonas sp. | reverse complement strand
CCCGGCCTCGACCCCTCCGTGGCCACCCCCTTGCCCTTGTAGGAGATCTGGAGGTCGGCGATCCGGAACGCCTCGATCGTGTTGTCCGGGGGGATGATCAGGGGGTTGACCGCGCCCGACACGGTGACGACCTCCTTCTCCCCGTTCACCTCGATCACCCGCGCCCCCTCGATCAGCAGGTCGCCGTTGTCCTTCCGGCCCACCACCGTGGCCGTCACCCGCGCCTGGATCTGCTGCGAGCGGACGACCGACCCGTCGCCGCTGTAGGTGTTCTTGAAGTCCTGCTTCGTGGGCGGAAGGGGGATGAATCCCCCGGACTTGATCTCGAGCGCGTCCGTCTTGCCGGTCTTCACCGTGGCCTTGTTGGACGCCGAGGTGTTCTCCGCGATCAGAACGGTCAGGATGTCGCCGACCCGGCTGGCCCGCTTGGGCGTCAGGTCGGAGTAGAGGCTCTGCGCGCCGGAGGGAGAGGCCCAGAGCAGGAGAGAGACGGCGAAAGCGGTAAGACGGCGCATGGGGTTCCTTTCAAAGCATTCAGCTATCAGCTATCAGCTATCAGCTATCAGTAAAACCAGGCATGATTTTGCTTTTGCTGACGGCTGATAGCTGACGGCTGATAGCTGGTTTTAGAATATCACCTTCACCACACCGGCCCTGATGACCTGACCCTGGATCTTCTGCCGTTCCCCGTTCTCCACGAAGATGGGGTCGCCGGCGGCCCCGTCGGACAGCGCCTTCCCCTGCGTGGACACGGTGACCGCCCCGACCTCGGCCAGGACCGTCACGATCTCCCCCCGCCGGATGAGGGGCGCTCTCTCCGTGAGCCTCCGGTCCAAGACCCGGCCGGCGGGGATCATCGTGCGCATCCGAAGCCCCTCCAGTTCCTCCGGGCGCGAGAAGGCGCGCCCCAACACCTGCGTCACCTCCCGGCGCTCGAAACGGACCGCGTCCGGCGTCAGAAGGTCCCCGTGTCGCAGCGGGCGCGCGGCCACGGCCACGGCGTCGAAGTAGGCGGTCTCCGCCGTGATGATCAGGCTCCTGAGGACCCTTTCTCCCCGCCGGACCTCCAGGCAGACGGGCACGCCCCCGGCCGTCCCCTCCACGTTGGAAGGCCCGACGCGCAGGGCCACGGGGCCGGTCCCCTCCACGACGATGTCGCCCCGCCACCGGCACGCGACCTCCACGTCCGCGCCGGTCTGCGCAGCGCCCTGCACGTAGGCCCGCACGGCGGCCACGACCTCCTGCTCCGGCACCACCACGTCCGCGGAGACGAGGGCGGTCAGGGCGAGGATGCAGACGCCTATGGCCCCGGCCATCAGGCC
>CAYRZX010000045.1:0-27709 GCA_964428665.1 uncultured Gemmatimonas sp. | reverse complement strand
TTCATCCTCTTCCACGCCTGCAGGATCGTCGGAATCATCTGCACCGGCGCCCCCTGCTTCTGGAAGATCCCGTAGCACACGTCCCACACCTTTGGCTCCCACTGGCATAGATCAATCCAGCTCAGGATCGCCGGCACGTCCCCCTCCTTCCGGTCCACGTGGCTGCCCAGCCTCGGGTCCGTCAGCGACCCGTTCCACATCTGGTCCAGCAGCGTCCTCCCGAACCGCCTCAGATCCGCGCCCGTGAACGCCACCCCTCTCCTGCACGCCTCCACCGCGAACCCGACGTCGATGTTCCCGTGGCTCGTGTCCTCCACCCGGCTGTGGTCCGGCGTCCCGTTCTCCACCCAGTCCCAGTAGTGCCACGTGTAGGCCCGCCCGGTCCTCCGGAGCGCCCGTTTGAAGTTCCGCGCCATGCGCGCCGCCCGGTCCGGGTAGATCGCGTCCCGCGTGCAGTCCTTGAGCACGAGAAACGTCCGGGCCAGGGCCAGGTACTGGTTGTGCGGCAGGATGCGGTTCGGGTAGCGCTCCGTCTGGTCCTCCTGGAACCGGTAGGCCCCGGCGTCCCTCGACGCGTCCAGCCAGTAGCGCTCGTGCTTCTCCACGACGTGCTTTCGGATGAACGCGAGGT
This sequence comes from uncultured Gemmatimonas sp., assembly GCA_964428665.1. Lineage (GTDB taxonomy): Bacteria > Latescibacterota > UBA2968 > SICM01 > SICM01 > SICM01. The sequence goes on along the minus strand of CAYRZX010000045.1, from coordinate 27,078 downwards.
GCCCCTGCGCCCGCGCCCCGTAGCGCGCCTTCAGCGCCCTGGACCGGGACACCGCCTCCATAAACCGCGCCACCGGATAGGTGAACATCCCCTGGTGTACGATGTACTCCAGCGACCTCGCCCCCCGCGTCTCGACCCGGAACTTGTCCCCGGCAGCCGGCCTTCCGGAGATCGTGAACGTGACCCCCGGCAGCACGTCGACGGCCTTGCCCGGCCTGTACGCGCCCCGGTGCAACACCCTCCACTGCTGATTCTTCCGCAGCACGTACTCCTTTGCCGTCAGAAACTCCACGATGTAGTCCGCGTCCCGCATCGCATTGGCCTTCTTCCCGTCCCGCTCCCGGTGGTGCGCCGGCTCGATCTGCGCCGTCCCCCGGTTGTGCAGAACAGACGCCCGGACCACCCCCGTGGAGTAGGTCGGCGTGGCCCAGTCCAGATACCCGTCCCCGTCGTTGTCCCTCGCGTTCCGGACGATCCGGTCGAAGTGGTCCGCGATCCGGTCCAGCCAGCGCGTCTCCCCCGTCACCTCGTAGAGCTTGGCATAAGAGTCCAGGAACCGGCTCTCCCCCCACCCCAGCGTCCCGGAGTCCGGGCTCTCCGACTCCCCCCGCCCCTTCTTGTAGCCCCGGTCAAACTCCGCAAACGCCTCGGCCATCCCCTTCACATCCAGCGGAACCGGCATCGCGACCTCCCAAAGAGTGGATGAAGCCTTTTGTCTTGACAGCGCCCTGCCACCGGCCTATTTTAGACTTCACGAACAGACGTAGAGGTTCACCCTGGCCGCATCCCCCCGAACACGGCCAGCTCGAAGCACTTGAAGTAGCAGTCCACGTCCTCGAACCCGGCCTCCCGCAGCCACCGGCACTGGTCCTCCACGGACGCCAGGAGATTGGCCTGCTTGTCCGGCCGGTGGACATAGTCGCGCGCGATCGTCTCCCGCGATTTCTCCTGCCCCTGCCGGGCGTGGAAGGCATGCAGGGCGTCTATGAACAGGTCGTTGTGCATCGCCTCGACCCGCGCCGTGGGCGAGGACACGTGCTCCACGTGGACGAAGCAGCCCCCCGGCTGGAGGAGGTCATAGATCTCCCGGTAGACCTCCCGCTTGCGGGCGTCCGGCTGGTGGTGGATGCAGAACCCGGACACCACGGCGTCGAGCCGAGACAGCCCCCTCGTCCACTCAGGCGTGGCGATGTCCCCTGTGACGAACGCCACCCGGTCGCCGAAGGCGCGCAGCCGCCTCCGGGCCTGCTCCAGCATCGGCCCCGAAAAGTCGATCAGCACGGCCTGCGCGTCCGGCCAGCGGTCCAGAACCGCGTGCGCCAGCGCCCCGTCCCCGCACCCCACGTCCGCGAATCGCCGGACGGGACGCCCGCACGCCCGGATGACCCGGAGCATGACATCGACCTGCTCCGCCGCGAACGGAATCCCGGCGCGCACCCCGCCGAGGAACTTCTCGACCAGCGCCCGGTCCTGCCAGACCGTGTCCTGTCGGCCCATGCGCGCCTCTTTCAGAATTTTGCTCTTTTCCAGCACAGCTCGATGATCCGCATCAGCTCCCTGGACTCCTCCACCCGGATGTGTGGCGCGGCGTTCCGGGTGAGGACCTCGTAGACGTTCTGGTAGAAATCGAGCTGCTTTTCGGGCAGGATCGGCACCTCCTGCTCCCGCCAGGGCAGCCGGTCCCCGCTGTCGTAGCTCCGGCCCGGCGCGGCCCCCTCCACCACCGTCAGCGGAGCGGCCTCCCCCGGATCGAAGTACTTCAGCCGGAAGACATCCCCCTCCCGGACCATCGTCCCGTACTTGCCGCACACGTGCCAGGGCGGGGCGGGCCAGGCCGTCGCCTGGTTGATCTCCACCTCTAAGAGCTGTCCACTCTGCGTCTTCAACCAGGCCTTCACCACGTCGTCCGCGTCCCCCACCGTGGCCGCGGCCCACAGGTGACACTGCGCGTCCGCCACCGGCGACCCGTCGGACAGATAAAGGAGCTGGTCGATGTAGTGCGCGCCGTAGTTGTTCAGCATGCCGCCCCCGTATTTGCGCAGACTCTGCCAGTCGTTCCGGCGGACGTACCGGCTCGCCGTCCGGCGGATCAGGTAGACCGGCCCTAAGATGCCGCTGGACAGGACCTCCTTCGCCGTCCGGGTCTCCGGCGTGAGCCGGTGGGGCTGGTAGACGAAGATCCGCCGCCCCTGTCTTTCAGCCTCCTCGATCATCCGGTCCGCGGACCTCAGGGAGGTCGTCATCGGCTTCTCCAGGATCACGTGACACCCCTCCCGGAGCGCCCGGCGGGTCATCCGCTCGTGCAGGTGGGTCGGCGCGGCGATGGCCATCACGTCCGGCCGCTCGCGCTTCCAGAGCGCCTCAAAGGTCCGGTGCGTCCGGCAGCCGGAGACCGCCTGGGCCTCGGCCAGCCGCTCCTGGAGAGGGTCCACAACCGCAACGAGGTCAAAATTCGGGGACTGGTGGCCCTGCTTGAAGTGGAACGCCCACCCGATCCGCCCCAGCCCCACCACGGCGACCTTCAGTTTTTCAGACATAGCTCCTTTTCCTTATAAAAATACACGCCTCCCCTCCCGGTCGGCCTCATACCCGGCCAGGGCGATCTTCAGATTTCGAATGTGATCTTCTCCAGAGGTCATGGGCTCCCGGCCCGCGATGAGACAGTCCAGAAAATGGGCCTGGGCCAGGGCGAAGGTCTCCTCCCACGCCAGGCCAGAGCGCAGCCCCTCCGCTTCAGGGCTGGAGAGGTCGTCCAGCTTGTGCCAGGTGATCGCGCCCCCCTCGTAGACGAGACTGCCCCGGTCGCCCTCCACCACGACCCGGCGGAAGGGGCTTCGGGGACTCGCCCAGGACTCCTCGATCACGCCTAAGAAGCCCGGCCGGCCCAGCAGGATCGCGCAGACATCTTCGCCCCCCACGTGGGGCGAGACCCGGAGCATCCGGGCATACACCTCCTCCGGCTCCCCCGTCCACCATCGCGCCAGGTCGATGTGATGGACGGCCATCTCGAACCCCACGAGCCGCTGGGGGGCCCGGTAGTGCGGCTGGCTCCGGAGAATCGACACGGTTCCTGAAGGTCCCGCCGGGATCGCATTCGGGTTCCGCTCGACGATCGAGAGATAGTGCGGCGTCCCCACAGCGCCCCCCTCGATCCGCTGCCGGATCCGCTGCGCCCAGGCGTACCATCGGAAGTTCTGGCAGACCATCAGCGTCACGCCCGCCCTTCGGCACGCCTCGACCATTTCCCCGGCGGCCCTCAGGGAGTCCGCCATCGGCTTCTCGACGAACACGTGGCACCCGGCCTCCGCGGCGGCGATCGTGAGGTCCCTGTGGGACGGAAGCGTCGTGCACACATCCACGATATCCGGCCTCACGGCCCTCAGCATGGCCCCGAAATCCTCGAAGACCTCCGGGATGCCGAACGCCGCCGCCCTGTCCCGCGCCGCAGCCCCGTTGAGGTCGCAGACCCCCACGACGCGCGCGCGCCCGGACGCGGCCCACCCGGCCAGGTGCGGCCCCGACACCGCTCCGCAGCCCACGAGGGCTACCTTCAGAGGTTTGATAAAGACCCCTCCCCCGTCCCCTCCCCGACGCGGGGAGGGGAGAAGCCCTCACCCCCCAACCCCCTCTCCCAAGAACGGGAGAGGGGGAGAAGGGAGAAAGGGGAAAAAGACAAAAACAAAGCGGCACGACGCAGAAGGGCTAACCACCGGGGTTCAGGTGAAGCAGTAGGTGGCAGTGGAAACCTTTGGATGATCCGTCCGCTGGAGCAATGCCCTTGCGTCGCGCCAAGCCTCCCCGGCGCTTGAGGAGGGCAGGGCACGCGACCTCACGGGAGCGTGAGGCGGTGCGGCGCTTCTTTTGTCCAACTTTTCTTGCACGAGCAAGAAAAGTTGGAAACCGGGGTTGAAGAATGAGAGGCGGGGTATTCAACAGGAAAGGAATCAAGCCATGAAAATCACCGACATCAAAACCGCCGAACTGCGCGGCCACGGCTACTCCCACTTCGTCCGCATCTTCACCGACGAGGGCCTCACCGGCACCGGGGAGTGCATCCACGGCGGGGGCGGGGCCACCCAGCTCGTCCACGAGATGAAGCCCATGCTCCTCGGCGAGGACCCGATGGACGTGGACCGCCTCTTCGAGAAGGTGCGCCGCGCCTACCTGTTCAACGGGGCCATCGCCGGGAACGTGATCACCGCCCTGGCCGGCGTCGAGATCGCCCTCTGGGACCTCGTCGGAAAGGCCACCGGCCTCCCCATCTACCGCCTCCTGGGCGGGAAGTTCCGGGACAAAATCCGCATCTACTGCGACTGCCACGCCGGAAAGGACGAACGCCCCGAGTCCTACGGCGAAGAGGCCAGGCGGGTCGTGGGCATGGGATTCACGGCCATCAAGTTCGACATCGACGACCCCCGGCACCCCGACAAATTCGACCCCTGGAACTGGACCGCCTCCGGCGGCGAAATCGCCAGCATGGTGGAGCGCGTGGCCGCCGTCCGCGAGGCCGTCGGCCCAAAAGTGGACCTGGCCATCGACATGCACGGCAAATACGACATCCACGCCGCCATCCGAATCGCCTGCGCCCTGGAACCCTACAACCTCCTCTGGCTGGAGGAGCCCGTGCCCCCCGAGAACATCGCCGCCATGCGGGAGGTCAAACGGTCCACCCGCACCCCCATCTGCGCCGGCGAGAACCTCTACCTCCGCCACGGCTTCCGGGACCTGATCGAACAGCAGGCCGTGGACGCGGTCATGCCCGACATCCCCAAGTGCTGCGGCCTGTCCGAGGGCCGGAAGATCGCCAACCTGGCCGAAGTCTACTACATCCCCTTCGCCCCCCACAACGTCTGCGGCCCCCTCGGCACGATGGCCTCCTGCCACGTCTGCGCCAGCATCCCGAACTTCCTCGTCCTGGAGTGGCACTGGGTCAATCGCCCCCACTGGAACGAACTGGCCCTGACCGACCGGCCCGTCATCGAAAACGGCTACATCGCCCTCCCCGACAGACCGGGCATCGGCCTGGAGCTGAACGAGGACGCCGCGCAGAAATACCTGAAGCCAGGGACAAAGCTGTTTGAATAAGTCCTGAGTCCTGAGTAACGAGTCCTGAGTAAAGGCAAAAACCCTGTCTTTGCTTTTACTCAGCACTCAGGACTCAGCACTCAGGACTGATGCCACCACCCGATGCAGGACCGACCGGAACACCCCCCACCCCCACCATTCCCCGGCCAGCCCGGCCAGGCGCTCCGCCACCCCCTTCAGCTCCGAGGCGTCCACCTCCCGCCACCCGGAGATGCGTTCGTCCGGGTCGTTGGTCTTCAGCTCCCCCCCCAGCTCCCGCAGCAGGAACGCATACGTCATGAAGGCCTTCCGACGCTCCGGCGTGTGATAGGTGATAACCGCCAGAAACCGCGCCACCTCCACATCCAGATTCGTCTCCTCCCTCGTCTCCCGCAGCAGCGCCGCCTCCACGGACTCCCCCGGTTTGATCCCCCCCGTCGGGATGCGGAACGCCCCGTCGGGATAGAAGTCCTTCGTGTTCAGCAGGACCTTGCCACCCTTCCGGAGGACCACCAGGGCCACCTCCCCGGTGCGCGGAGACTTGAGGGGATCGAACGCCCCGGTCGGCAGGGACTCCGTCACGAACAGAGGTTTGCCATATCGTGCGGATAACCTGGTGATCTCGTCTTTCATCATCTCTTCAACAGAGGCGATGCCGCGCCCCCGCCGCTCTTCAGCGCCTGGATGGCCTGCTGGACCTGGGCGCGGGTGAGGCCCTCGAAACTGTAGTCAGGGTCGAACCGGAGGACCAGCTCCAGGGCCTCGGCGGCCTCTCCGTTGCGCCCCCGTTCCGACAGACGCCCGGCCGCGAGCCGCAGGAGCTGGCCGAAATTGTGCTTCAGGGCGGGCTGCAACGGAACGACGGAGGAGGGGAGAAGCCGTTCATAGCTCCGCAGCGTCTCCAGGGCCTTCTCATCCTGCCCGAGCTGCTGATAGGTCTGGGCCAGGGCGTTGAAGATGACCTGGTAGTTGGTCAGGAGCCGCTGCTCCACGTCGTCCAGGTACACGGAGGGATCGCCCAGCCCGGTGAACCGGTAGACCTCAAACAGGTTGCGCCGGGTGCGCTCGACATTCAGGGACTCCCCCTGCGCGGGGTCTTTCTGGGGCGTCACCCGCCACGCCATCCCCTCCCACGAGAAGTAGGAGGTGAGACCCGCGTGATTGCCCTCCGGCACGGTGATCGCGAAATAGATCGGACGCCTCCAGTTGTTCTGCTCCACGATCCGCCAGACCAGCCAGGTGCTCTGTTCCACCACCGGGATGCGCCCCACCTCCGTCCCGATCATGGCCGGGTACTCCACCGTAGGCACCCGGTTGGCGTCGACGGTGATCCCCGCGATCTGCACCTCCTTGGGCTCCGGCCAGGCCCTGGCCTGGAGGGAGTTTTCAATGTACTCGTCGGAGAGATTGATCGGCACCCTCGGCTCCAGGTCCCGCAGCTGCCGGACGTACCAGGAGGTCTTGATCAGGCTCAGGTTCACCACCCGCACGTCGGGCCGCACCCCCTTCACGTACTGCATGAACCAGAGGGGGTAGGTGTCGTTGTCCCCGTTCGTGAACAGGATGGCGTCCCTCTCACACGTCTGGAGGATGTTGTAAGCGTAATCGTGCGCCAGAAAGTTTCCGGTCCGGTCGTGGTCGTGGTAGTTTCGGGCCGTCATCACCCCCGGCAGGACGAACATCGCCGCGCCCACCAGCACAGGCGCAGCCGCGTGGCCCACGCCCCGCTCTCGAAGGACCCGGCTCACCCACAGCACGACCCCGGCGGCCCCCACGCCCATCCAGAGGGCCAGCACCGAGTAGGCCCCCACGAAGATGTAGTCCCGCTCGCGAGGCTCCGGGTCGGGCATGTTGAGATACACCACCAGCCCCACGCCCATGATCAAAAACATGGAGAACATCGCCAGGAACCGCCGCCAGTCCCTCCGGGCCTGCCAGAGCGCCCCGCCGATGCCAAAGGCGAACGGGATGAGCGAGAACGACACCTTCTCCAGCATGTCCGACCGGAGGTCGTACGCCGCCCTCCTGAAGATCCCCTCCACGCTCAGCCAGTGCGGGAACTGCTGGACAAAATACTTGAAGAAGATGTCTATCTGATAGCCCCAGAAGTCCCCCCGCCTCGGAAACGTGAACCCCTGTCCATACTGCTTGCGCAGGACATAGTCCTGAAAGTTCTGGAAATCCCCGGGGTTGTTCATGTCGATGATCGGGTTGGCCCAGGACCGGATGATCGGAACCCCATACGTGGAGGCCCCCAGCGCGAACAGCAGGACAGCCATCCCCCAGAACCGCCAGTTCCGCAGCGAGGGCCGCAGGGAGGCCAGGTGAAAGATGGCCGCCAGCAGCATCCCCCCGCCGATGAGCCTGCCCAGCGGAAAATCCATGTCCTGGACCGTCCAGATCGCCACGAACGGCGCGATGAACGGGATGGCGATCCAGACCTTCAGCTTCGAGGGGGGTACCTCCCGGCTGACCACGAACAGCACCAGCAGCATGATCGCCGGGATCGTCAGCCAGCACTGGAGATGGATGCCCCCCCCCAGCCCGAACAGATAGGCGATCAGCAGCAGCAGCCGGTCGTCCCCCGGCTCGTCCGCCCGGTCCATCCAGAGCAGCGCCACCCAGAAGGCCATCATCGTGATCATCATGGACAGGGAGTAGACCTCGGCCTCCACGGAGTTGAACCAGAACGCCCTGGAGACCCCCATGCTCAGCGCGCCCACGGCCCCCCCGGCCAGGACCGCCACCTGCCCGGACCACTCCCGCACGTCCACCCAGGCCCGCAGCAGCCTCACCACGATCAGGTAGCCGAACAGGACCGTGAACGCGGAGCCGAAACACGACAGGATGTTGACGCGGAAGGCGATCTCGTCGGTGACGGGGAGAAAGGCGATCAGATGACTCACCAGGACGTGGAGGGGCGCGCCGGGGGGGTGGGGGACGCCCAGGATGTAAGCGCAGGCGATGAACTCCCCGCAGTCCCAGAAGGAGACCGTGGGGGCCACCGTCTTGAGGTAGATCAGCAGCGCCGCCAGAAAGATCGCCCCGCCCACGATACGGTTTTTCCGGTCGAAGTGGTTCATTTACCCTCTCAAATAGATCGGATTCGCAAAAATCCACGGACGCCCGTTCAGCCTCGCCTCGACCCGGTAGACGCCCGGCCCATCGGCCCGGAAGACGTGCCGGCGCCCCTCCGCCTCGCCATACTGGAGGCCGTCCCGGATGAGCCGGAACGCCGCCGGGACCGGGGACGCCACGACCAGGTCGAGTTCGTGCACAAAGACCGCCTCGTCCCCCATGAGCAGGTGCTGGGCAGGGGCCGAGAAACAGAACCCGTCTCCCGCAGAGAGGTGATCGTAGGAGGCGAAACAGCGCCCTGCCCCCAGCGCCCTCAGGATCGAACTCCTGTCCGCCGCCGCATCCCCCGTCAGCGGGCCGTCCAGCAGGACGTGGGTGCGCACGGTGCGGAACAGGTCCTCGTATGGAAAGATGACCACGTCCAGAAGGGGATAGCGGCGGGCGTGCGCGTCCACCCCTCCGATGCCCACGACCCGCGCCCTGCGCCCCAGCGCGTCCCAGCGAGAGAGGGTCTGAGGGTCCGGCCCCACGATCAGGCGGTCGGGGTCCCGGATGCACTCGCTCCACCGGTAGTACTTGAACTGGCGCGCCCAGTCGAACATGTAGGACCAGACCTCCAGACCGGTGTAGGAGTTGACGCCCCAGTCCTTCCAGGAGTGGTCCCGCCTCCTGAGAAACGGCTTGTACACGCCATAGGGATGGGCGATGAACGAGAGCCCCCCCTGCGCCCGGATGTCCCGAATGACCTCCTCCACAGGCCGGCGCCGGGGGATCGAGCTGGACGTGCCCACGGCCAGACAGTGCCCCGCGCGCGTGCTCACCTCCTCCCCCACGATCAGCAGCGTGGAGCCGTGCCACCCCTCCCACCCCTCCTGCTTCGCCCGCATCGTGTTGTGGTCCGTCAGAACCAGGAAATCGACCCCCGCCCTCTGTGCCGCCCCCAGGACCTCGGCCACGGAGCCGGACCCGTCGGAATGGTGAGAGTGGACGTGCAGAACCCCCTGGACCTCGACGTGCGACTTCGACATGCCTCTGCAAAACAGGAAAAGAGCCAAGCCCATCCAGAAGCTTGGCTCGATGAATGAAAACCAGGCAGACGGCAAATGGCAAACGTGAGAGCAAAGACATGTTTTTTACGTCTGCCGTCTGCCGTCTGCCGTCTGCCGTCTCCCTCAGAACTTCAACTTCTCCGGCCCGAACACCTCGATCCGGTTGTACTGATCGACCTTGGCGTAGAAAATATAATTGCCCACCAGCACCCAGACCGTGCTCCCGGACGAAGCGATCGACGCCGGGGCCCCCGACGGAGGCTCGGACGAGGACGCGGCGAAGACCGGCCGGATGGTCACGTTCTCCTGAATCAGGTTGGCCGCCAGCAGCAGCGCGATCACGACCAGCATCACCTTCACGAAGCGATCCCTGAACATGGCGTCATCTCCTTTCGGAATGCCCAAAACGCTTTACGGGCCGATAATCTAACATTTTGCAGGGCCGTCCGCAAGATGTTAAATCCACCCCTGTCTTGACTTCTGCCTCCGATATCGTTACCTTACAAACATGGAATCTCTCATACCCGACTTCCGGCAGCTCCTGCTCACCATCCCGCCCATCCTCTTTGCGCTGACCGTCCACGAATTTGCCCACGCCTGGGCCGCGGATCGGCTCGGCGACCCCACCGCGCGGTTGATGGGCCGCCTGACCATGAACCCCGTGGCCCACCTCGACCCGCTGGGCACCCTGATGATCGTCCTCGCCAACTTCGGATGGGGGAAACCCGTGCCCGTGGACGTCCGCTACCTGAAGCGTCCCAAGCAGGACATGCTCTGGATCGCCCTGGCAGGGCCTGCCTCCAACGTGATCTCCGCCGCCCTCTTCGGCGTGGCCTTCCGCTACCTCCCGGACTCGGCCTTCCAGTGGGTGGAGGCGATCCTCATCCTCCAGTACGCGGTCTTCATCAACCTCATCCTGGCCTTCTTCAACCTGATCCCCCTCCCGCCCCTCGACGGCTCCAAGATCCTCGCCGGCCTCCTCCCCCTCCGCCAGGAGATGGCCTATCGTCGCGCCGAACAGCCCCTCTCGATCCTCCTCATCGCCCTGATCCTCATCGGCTCCATCACCCACATCTCCCTCATCGGCCGGGTCATCCTGCCCCCCGTCACCCTCCTCACCAGGGCGTTTATGGGCGTGTAGGGGCGTTGCTTGCAACGCCCCTACGCCTGATACGCCCGCTCCAGCAACTCCATCGTGTGCAGGACCTCCATCCTCAGCCCGGCCCTCCGGACCCCGGCCCGCAGCTGGATCAGACACCCCGGATTCCCCGTGACCAGGATGTCCGCGCCCGTCGCCCGGACGTGCCTCATCTTCTCATCCAGGATGCGCAGGGACATCTCCGTGTTCGTCAGGTTGTAGATGCCCGCGCTCCCGCAGCACTGGTCGGCGTTTCGGAGGGGGACGACCTCCGCCCCCCGGATGGCCTCCAGCAACCGCCTGGGCTGCTTCGAGACCTTCTGACCGTGAAGGAGATGGCAGGCGTCATCGTAGGTGATCCGGGCGCGGACCTCCCCGGCGGGGGGCGTAAAACCTGCGTCGGCCAGAAACTCGGCCACATCCCGCACCTTCGCGCTGAACGCCCTCGCCCGTTCGGCGTAGGCCGGGTCGTCGCGCAGGAGGTCCCCGTACTCCCGGAGCGTGGCCCCGCACCCGGCGGAGTTGGACAGGATGAACCCCGCGCCGGACCGCTCAAAGCCCTCGATGTTGCGCCGGGCCAGGTCCCTGGAGACGACCCGCTCCCCGTTGTGGATGTTGAGCGCCCCGCAGCAGACCTGCCCCGCAGGCGCGATCACCTCGCAGCCGTTGCGGGACAGGACGCGCACCGTGTCCCGGTTGATCTTCCCGAACAGAAGGCTCATGATGCAGCCCGTCAGGAACCCCACCCGGTGCCTCGGCAACCCGACGGCCGGCGTGACCTCCGGGATCGGCCTCCGCAGGGGGCCAGGAGGGACCTCCGGCATCAGCGCCTCCTTCTGCCCCAGGCCGCCCGGCAGGGCGTCCAGCAGACCGCTCCTGCGCAACAGCCACTGCAGGCCGGAAGCCTGGTACAGACGCATGCCCGCCACCAGCGTGGACAGGAGGGCGCGGGACGGAAAGACGCGCCGGAAGGCGAAGTCCCTCAGCAGCCGGCCCACCCGCGAGCGGGGGTAGTGGGCCTCGATCATCCCCCGCGCCTCCTCCATGCGCGCCCCGAAGTGCACCCCGGAGGGGCAGGCCGTCTCGCACGCCCGGCAATCCAGACAGAGGTACATGTGCTCCACGAACGTCTCGTTCAGGGGGAGACGCCCGTCCGCCACCGCGCGGATCTGGTAGAGACGCCCGCGCGGATTGTCCATCTCCACGCCCAGGACCCGGTAAGTGGGGCAGGCCCCCAGGCAGAGACCGCAGTGGACGCAGTCCATCAACCCCTCGTAGTGGAGGTCGCCCAGGTCGAGTTTCTGCCGCGTCTCTAAAGGTGTGACAGCTTCGGGCGTGTCGATGAGCGCCGCGACTGCCTCAGCCATGATCTATCCTCTTCGCGGTAATTATTTCTTCTCCATCCCATCCTGCAAAATGAACAGGTCCTCCAGGTCGATCCTCCCATCCCCGTTGAAGTCCAGCCGGCCGTCGAACCCCGGCTCCCCGCTCCGCCTCCCGAACCCCTCGCTCAGGGCGAAGAAGTCGGTCAGGTCCACCCTCCCGTCCCCATCCACGTCCCCGCGCAGGGCCTTGCTCGCCCTGCCATGAATCGTCAGCGCCGGCCCCCCCACCTCCACACTCCCCTCAGGCCCTCTGAGAAAGACCTTCTCCACCCGAAGGGTCGCCTGCCCCCCTGGCGTCAGCCCCTCCGCCATACGGAAGGTCACCACGCCCAGCAGCCCCTTCCCCTCCCGGACCGGCCCCGCCGAAGGCGGGCGCGCCCCCCCGAACGTCACGACCCCCTCCCGGACGAGCGGGGGGGCCTCCAGCGCCCCTGCGCCCAGCAGTCCCTCCTCTCCCTTCGTGGAGGCCGACTCAAACCGGAGCAGGGCCGGATCGAACCGGAGCGTCACGGCAAAGCCCGTCAGCGCCGGCGCATCGTCGATGTAAATCGCCGCGCGGATGCCCCCGTCCGTCGAGGGGACCGGGACGATCTGGACCGCCGGCCGCCGGGGCACGCCCCTCCCCTTCACCGTCAGGTCGATCCGCCGACGCTCCGGGTCGTTCGTCGTCAGCGCGATCTGCCCGGTCACGAAGGTCAGCCAGTAAGGACTGTAAGCCACGGTCAGCGTCCCGGACGCGCCGGGGGGCACGGTCAGCCCCTCCGCCGAGACCGTGAACATCGGGTGCTCCGAGACCACCTGCGACACGACCAGGTCCGCATCCCCCTCATTGAACACCACGACGGGGAGTTCGACCCTTTTGTTCAGGCCCACCTCCCCGAAGTCGAGATCCATCTCGAACACTCGCACCTTGGGGACCGTCCCGCGCCCTTTGAGCGGGACCGCGAGCGTCGGCCTGACCGGGTCGTCTGTCTCCAGCGAGAGCGCCCCTGCCGCATCTCCGGGCCGGCCCGGCTTGAAGATCACCTCCACCTCTCGGCCCTCTCCCGCCGGGAGGACGAACGGCTCGATCGTCACATAAAACGGCCCCGACGCGGACAGCCCCGTGACCCTCAGGTCGTCGTCCCCGCCGTTGGACAGGGTCAGCCGGAGGGACCGCGCGGAGCCTGTGGGCGTCCCGCCGAAGTCCAGGTCGGGCGCGGAGAGACGGGCCACCGGCGTGCCCCGCCCCCGCCCCGACAGCGCGACCGACGCCCTAAGGCGGTCCGGGTCATCCGTCATCAAAATGAAAGACCCCGCCGCCTCCCCGACCCGGGTCGGGTGAAACGTCACAGGGACCGAGGCCGACGCCCCCGGAGCCACGCTGAAGGGGAGAGAGACCTCCACCCTGAACGGCCCTTCCGCGGAGGCCCCGAAGACCGTCAACGGGCGCAGCCCCCGGTTGAAGACCCTCGCCTCCGCCCCGGACGCCTTCCCGACCGGCGTCGTCTCGAAGGCGAGGCCCTCGGCCACGTCTAAGTCCGGCGTCACAGCCGTGGCCGTGAGCCGGAGGGACCGCTGCCCCCGCCAGGGGTCGTCCGTCTGAAGCGTGAGCGTCGCGGCCTGCGGCCCCGGCCTGCCCGGCGCGAACCGGACGGGCAGCCGCACGCTCCCCCCCGGCAGGACCGTCAGCGGCAGCTCCGCCACGACCTGAAAACCCGCGTGGTCCGCGCGCGCCGTGCGCAGGGTCATGGCCGCCGCGCCCCGGTTGGCCACCGTCACAGAGGACTCGACGGGCCGTTCGGCCTCCCCGAAGGCAATCCCCTCCGTCTCCACGGCCATCTCCGGGAGGAGGTCCACCGGCGCGACCCGCAGCGTCCGGCTGACCTCCGAACTGATCAGCCTCCGCTGTCGCCCGTCCGCCCAGGTCACGACCACGGACGCGATCCCGGCCCCCCGCCCCAGCCCGAAAGAAACCATCCCGTCCTGCGCCTCCCGCGCCTGCCGGACGCCGCCGGAGAACACCATCACCCGCGCCCCGCCAGGGCCCGCCACGCGCACGGCCAGCGCCTCGTTCCCTCCGGCGTCCCCGCGAAACAGCGCGGGCGTCCCGACCCTCGCCTCGAACAGGTCAGGCGCCCCGTCCCCGTCAAAGTCCCCCCAGACCGCGTTCACCACCTCACCCCGACCCACGCCCAGGTCCCCGGCGACGTCCACGAACCGGTCCCTGTCGTTGCGATACAGCCGGTCCGGCCCCAGCAGATTGACCAGGTGCAGGTCCAGGTCCCCGTCGCTGTCGAAGTCCACCCACGCGGCCCCCATCCCGTCCCCCTCGTCCGCCACGCCCATTTGCGCGGCCACATCCGTAAAACGTCCCCCCTCATTTCGAAGCAACCGATCGGGACCCTCGCCATTCACCAGGTAGAGGTCGAGGTCCCCATCGTTGTCAAAGTCCCCCCAGGCCCCGGCGCGGGTCGTGCGCGACTCGGCCACCCCCACCCCCCGCGCCACATCCACGAACCTCGACCCCTCATTCCGATAGAGCCGGTTGAAGGACCTCGGCCCGGCGCAGAACAGGTCCAGGTCCCCATCCCCGTCAAAGTCCACCCAGGAGACATCGGAGATGAGCATCGCGCCCGACAGCCCAACCTGGCCCGCCACCTCCACAAAGGTTGCGCCCTCGTTCCGGTAGAGCAGCAGAGCGCCGACCCTTCCTACAACGAGGTCCGGGTCCCCGTCCCCGTCGAAGTCCCCCCACGCGGCGGCCACGCCTCCCCCCTTTGCCAGGCCCACCGCCCCGGCCACGTCCTTGAACGCGCCCCCCTCGTTTCGATACAGGCGGTTCGCCCCGTACCGGCCCGTGAAGAACAGGTCCGGGTCCCCATCCCTGTCAAAGTCCCCCCACGCCGCCGCGCCTGCCTCCTCCTCTCTCTGCCCGAAGGAGACCCCTGCCTCCTCGAATCGCCCCCGATGATTTCGGTACAGCGCCAGCCCCTCCGGCGTGGACAGCAGCAGATCTAATGCCCCATCCCCGTCGAAGTCCACCCGCATCGCGCCGGTCGTCACCACGCCGTCCAGCCCCGCCTCCCGGCTCACCTCCCGCAGGGGCCCGGCCTCAGCGCTGCGCCCCACGATCAGCACCATCGCCACGATAACAAGATGCCTGTGCTTCAGCACCTTGGATCACCTCCTTGCTAGACCTCACCCACACTTCTCCAATCTCTCAATCACATCCCCCGGATCAATCCGGTTCTTGAAGAAGAACACGTGCCCCGGCACATCCCGGAAGTCCCCCTCGTCCACGTTGAGCCCCTCCGACACGGCGATGACCAGGTTGTTCAGCCTCGCCCGGCGCACCTTCTCCAGCTTGCGCCTCAGGTACTCCGGCCGCCAGAACCCCACGATCTCCAGCAGCGCCGTCCGCCCGTCCGGGTGGCGAAACGCAAAGTCCGGGATGAACACCGTGTCCTTCAGGTTGACGATCTCCGTCTCCCGCTCCAGCTGCCACGCCGTCTCCGCCCGCTCAAACCTCCCGGCGAACGTCTCCTCTAAGAGCGAGTCGTAGACCGTCTGATCCCTGTAATGCGACACCAGCCCGTGGTTCTCGTCCAGCACGAACGACCGCTTCCGCCCGTCGTTCCCGACGATCTCCGCCTCCATCTTCCAGCGGGTGCACAGCAGCAGGGCCGGCAGGAACACCGCCATCTTGATCCCGTACTTCTGCGACAGCCGGAACATGCTCACCGGGCCGTCCAGGTGGACCTCGTAGCCGCTGTCCAGATCCCCCGTGATCGCGTGAATCAGGCGAAAGAACTTGATGAACTTGAAGAGCTGCTTGTACCGGACCGGCAGGTTGCGGTAGACCGTCAGCTTCATCAGGTTGCACCGGTAGAGCATCGCCTGCGCCAGGGCCACATTGTAGCGCTGGAGCAGCCACGCCGGGGACGGCGCGTCGAACGCCGTCAGGACGTGGTTCTCGGCCAGGTCCGCGTAGAGGCCGCGGGCCACCTCCGGGGCCGGGACCTCGTACTTGAGGGCCACCTGCTCCAGGACGTGCTCCCTCGTCACCGGATAGATCAGGTCCGGCTCCCGCACCACCGGGTGATTCTCGCGGGCCAGCGCGAACACCGTCGCGCGCAAATCCTCCGGCGGCGCCACGCTCACGACCCGGAACTCGCACCGGTCGTCCTCTAACAGCTTGGCCAGGCCCCGCTGCACGCGGTAGTCCGTGGCGTCTCCGGCGCGGGCGTCCAGGGCGCGGTAGAGCTCCCGCCGCGTCTTCCCCCGGTGCTCCGAGAACAGGTCGATCAGGTCCTGCGCCAGGCCCACGTAGCCCTGGTCCGTCGCATCGACGGCGCGCGGAAAGACATAGGGGCCTCGGGAGCGGGTCAGGACAAGGTCGGAGGTCAGCACGGCGAGAGACCGATATTCAGCTTGACGTTTGGGATGATACGGACTATCTTAAAGGACGCAAGTCATTCTGAGGAGCGAAGCGACGAAGAATCTCGTTTCAGTCAGGAGATTCTTCACTCCCTGCGGTCGCTCAGAATGACCCGTTGCAAGCATCAATAATATAATCATAAACTCGTTGAATCACAACAATCAACGAGGTATTTGTGTTGGAACCGATGACCTGGAGTCGTATTGGATGTCGAAAAAGAGACGCCGTAAATCGGGACACCCAGCGGTCATGTCCACCCTCCCCCGCCTCCTGTCCGGGTTGAGCGAGGTCGCCACACTCATGCGCGATAGGCAATGGCCTCAGGCGCTCAAACGCCTGGAGGTCCTTGACCGGCGCTACCCCAATCAGACCGAGATATTGAGCGCCCTGGTGAACGTCTGCTATGAACTCCAGGACATCCGGCGCTATCAGCATGCCTGCGAGCGCCTGCTCAGGATCGACCCGGACAACGTCGACGCTGCCCTGGGGCTGGCCGGGTCTTACCTGAGAAACGTGCGTCCGGCCCTGGCCCTGCGCGCCTTTCGCCATCTCCTCGACCGCTGGCCCGACCACGAGCGCGCCGATGAGGTCCGCAAAACTGTGGCCGGGCTGGAGGCCAAGATGACGGCCTTCCTGACGGAATGGGGAGCGCCGGGCGCAGAGGGCCTGGAGTTCGCCGTCCTGCACGAAGAGGCGCAGTCCCTGATGGAGCAGGGGAAGTACTCTCAGGCCCGCCGGGTCGCAGAACAGCTCTTGCATCGCCGCCCCGATTTTGCGCCTGCCCTCAACAACCTCAGCCAGATCCATTTTGCCGAGGGCCATCTCGACCGGGCCGTTGCCGCCGCGCAACAGGTGCTCACCTTCGACCCCGACAACTATCACGCCCTGTCCAACCTGACCCGTTTCCTCTGTCTGAGCGGTCGTCTGGACGAGGCGAGGCAGTGGGCCGAGCGGCTCAAGGCGGTTCAGGCGGATGTGGACGCGGGGGACGTGTGGCTCAAAAGGGCCGAGGCCCTGAGCTTTCTGGGAGACGACCAGGGCGTGCTGGATACCTTCAGCGGCGCTGAACAGGCCGGCCATCTGAAATCGCCCCTGACGAACCCGCTTCTCTACCACCTCGCTGCCGTCGCTGCCCTGCGCCTCGGACACGAGGATGAGGCCCGCAGACACTGGCGGGAGGCGCTCAAACGCTCCCCCGGCCTGGACCTGGCGCAGGCCAATCTGGACGACCTGCGTCAGCCCGTCGGCAAGCGGCACGCGCCGTGGGCCTTCCCATTGCCCAACTGGGTGACCCAGCAGGCCATTCACGACATGGCCGCGCACCTCACCCCGGCGGTTCGACAAAAAAGAGATCAGGCCGTCACCCAGGCCGCCCGGCGCTACCTGCGCCAGCATCCGGAGGTCGCTGCCCTGGTCCCCCTCCTGCTCGACCGGAGCGACTCTCACGGCCGCGAGTTCGCCCTGCGCGTCGCCCTGATGGCCGAGACGCCGGAAATGCTGGAGATGCTGCGGGACTTTGCCCTGAGTCAACGCGGCCCCGACGACCTGCGCCACCAGGCCGCTCGCGCCGCCTCGGAGGCGGGGCTTCTGCCCTCCGGCCCGACGCGCATGTGGCTCGGGGGGGAATGGCGCGAGATCCTGATGATGGGATTTGAAATAAACGACGAGCCCACCGTTCAACATCGGCCCAAAATAGATCGCTTGATGACGGAGGCGCTTATGGCCCTGCATCAGGACGACGCAGATAAGGCCGAACGTCTGCTCAAACAGGCATTGGAGATGGAACCAGACGCGCCAGATCTGCTGAACAACCTGGCTTATGCCTATGCCCTGCAAGGACGCCATCAGGAGTCTGAGACGCTCATCCATCAGGTGTTTCAGCGTCATCCCGACTACGCATTTGCCCGAATCGGTCTGGCCCGGCTGAGCATCAGCAGAGGAGAGACAGGCCAGGCCCGAAAGTTGCTGGAACCGTTGTTTTCACGAAAACAGTTCAATTTTAAGGAATTTACCCTCTTCTGCAACGCCCAGGTCGAACTCTTCTCTGCCGAGGGCAAACCCGACGGCGTTCGCGCGTGGCTCGACATGTGGGCGGGCGTGGACCCGGACAACCCCCACATCGCCGACTGGCGCCGTCGCATAGATAGACACGGTTTGCGGCTGTGGCCCTTCGGCCGACGCACTTGAGATAAAACATCCGCAGATGACAGGGTGGGGAGACGATCCTGTGAATCGTCCGGGGTGGTGGATTTCACAGATTAAAACCCTTCTGCGTAATCTGCGTAATCTGTGGATTCTTTATGACCTCTCTCCAGAAAGTCGCCGCCATCCTGATCGGCCTCGGCGAGGAGACCGCAGCGCAGATCATGAAGCACCTCCACCCCGAAGAGGTGGAGGCCATCGCAAAGGCCATCGCCTCCACGAGGACCGTGTCACAGGAACAGATCGCCGAGGCCCTCGCGGAGTTCGAGACCCTGTTTCGGGCCGGCCAGCGGGCGGACGCGGGCGGCCCGGAGTTCGCCAGGGAGGCCATTGAGAAGGCCGTGGGGCCCAGGCGGGCGCAGCAGATCATGGCCCGGGTCGAATCAGCCGTCTCGCAGCGGGGCCTCATCCCGAAGGGCATCCCCCCGGACCGGGTCGCGGCCCTGATCAACAAGGAGCACCCGCAGGTGATCGCCCTCCTCCTGGCCTGCATGGACCCGGACGCCGCCGCAGGCGTCCTGAACGCCCTCCCGATTGAAATCCGGGACGACGTGGCTTACCGCATCGCCACGCTGGACGACGTCGCGCCCGACGTCCTGAAGGACCTGCAGAAGAACCTCTCGGCGGAGATCCGGAAGCTGATCGCCGGCGAAGGGGTGGAGGTGAAGGGGACGGACCGGGCCGCGGCCATCCTGAACCGCGCGGGAAGCTCCCTCGAAAAGACCGTCCTGGCAAAGCTGGAGGAGAAGGACCCGGACCTGGCGGACCAGCTCCGCCAGAAGATGTTCTCGTTCGAAGACCTGACGGGCCTCTCCGACCGGGACCTCCAGAGACTCCTTCAGAACGCCGGCCGGAAGGAACTGACCCTGGCCATGAAGATGGCATCGGACCGCCTCAGAGAGCGCATCCTCGCCAACCTCTCCAGGCGGGTCGCCGCCGGCCTTCAGGAGGACGTTCAGCTCCTGGGGCCGAGGCGAAAGAGCGAGGTCGAGGACGCCCAGCGCCACATCCTGGACCTCGCCCGCGAACTCGACGCCGCAGGGGAAATCACCCTGTCGCGCGGAGATGAGGAAAGAATATGATCAAACGCATCTACTCCAAGCTCACCCACTCCGCCCCCTTTGAGGAGCTGAAGCGTCGGCTGACGGAGGGTCAGCAGGAGACCCTCCTGCACGGCCTGAGCGGCTCCCTCCTCCCCGCCGCCGTCGCCTGCGTCCGGGACACCCTGGGGCGCGCCGTCCTCCTCGTCACGGCGGACGAGGACCGCGCCGAGGCCCTGCGCGACGACCTCGAGCAGTTCCTGGGGAGCGCGGCCTACTTCCCGGCCTGGGATGCCCCCCCCCACGAGGAGCGGTCCCCCCACCTCGACGTGACCGGCCTCCGCCTGGAGACCCTGAGCGACCTGGCCTCCGGGAGCCCCACCGTGGTCGTCACGACCGTCCGGGCGCTGATGGGCCACACCCTGCCCCCGGACGTCTTCGCCCTCTGCCGCAGGGCGCTGAAGGCGGGGGACGAGGTCAGCCTCCCGGAGCTGACAGAGCACCTCGTGGACCTCGGCTTCGAGCGGGTCGTCACCGTCGAGGGCGTCGGGCAGTTCAGCGTCCGGGGCGGCATCCTGGACATCTGTTCCTTCGGGAACGACCGCCCCGTCCGCGCCGAATTCTTCGGCGACGAGGTGGAGTCCCTCCGGGCCTTCGACCTCGACACGCAGAGGTCCGTGGAGCGGGTCGAGGAGGTGGGCATCCTCCCCTGCCGGGAGGTCGTTCTTCTAAAAACCCTGGGAGATGTCTACGCCGAAAACCTCCGAAAGACGTCCGGGGGCCGGGGCCAGGACCTGTCCGACATCCTGGACGTGGCCTCGCGCCGCGGGGCCTTCGACGGCATCGAGCGCTACCTCCCCCTCCTCTACGACGGCCAGGCGTCCCTGCTCGACCACCTCCCCCCGGACGCCCTCCTCTTCCTGGACGACCCGGACGGCGTCAGCGCGAAGGCCGAGGCCGTGGAGGAGGAGGTCCGCAGCGCCTTCGAGCGCCCCCAGCGGGACGTCGTCGTCCCCCTCCTGGCCTCCGACGCCCTGCGCCCCTTCGCAGACGTCCAGGCCCGCTGGAGCGACCGTCGCCGCATCGTCCACGCCCCGCTCAGGGGGCCGGGCGACCCCCTCTCCTTCGCGGGCAGGGGCGGCCGGCTCTACGAGGGGAGCATCGGCGCGCTCAGGGCCGACCTGCTCGCCCTCGCGGCGAGGAACTATGACCTGAACCTCCTCTGCGAAAACGCCAGGCAGGTCGAGCGCATGGAGGAGTTGCTCGGAGACGTGGCCAGCGCCGTCACCCTCTCCGTCGGGACCCTCCACGAGGGGTTCGTCTACGACGCGGCCCGTCTCTTCGTGGTCAACGACCACGAGGTCTACCACCGCTTTCGCCGCCGGTCCCGCTACCGCCGGTTCAAGGCCGGCGCGCCCATCACCGACTACGCCGCGCTCTCCCGGGGCGACTATGTCGTCCACATCGACCACGGCATCGGGCGCTTCCAGGGCGTGGAGCGCATCAGCGTGGACCGGGCCGAGCGGGACTGCCTGACCATCCTCTACCGGGACCAGGACAAGCTCTACGTGCCCGTGGACCAGCTCGACCGGGTGCAGAAATACGCCACAGAGGAGAGCACGCCCCCCATCCTGAGCAAGCTGGGCGGGGCCGCCTGGGAGAGGATCAAGGAGCGGACGAAGAAGGACATCCTGAAGATGGCCCAGGAACTCCTGACGCTCTACGCCGAGCGGAAGTCGAAGACCGGCTTCGCCTTCTCCCCCGACACGGCCCTCCAGCAGGCCCTGGAGGCCTCCTTCCCCTACCAGGAGACCCGCGACCAGCTCCAGGCCGTCGAGGACGTCAAAAAAGACCTCGAGGCCGGCGCCCCGATGGACCGCCTGGTCTGCGGCGACGTGGGCTACGGCAAGACCGAGGTGGCCGTGCGAGCCGCCTTCAAGGCCGTGGCCGACAACAAGCAGGTGGCCGTCCTGGTCCCCACGACCATTCTGGCCCAGCAGCACTACCGGACCTTCCGCGAGCGCATGCGCGACCTCCCGGTCCGGGTGGAGGTCCTGAGCCGCTTCCGCACCCCGGCGGAGCAGAAGAGGGTTGTGGGGGCCCTGAAAATCGGAGGCGTGGACATCGCCATCGGCACCCACCGCCTGCTGTCCAAGGACGTCGCCTTCAAGGACCTCGGCCTGCTCGTGGTGGACGAGGAGCACCGGTTCGGCGTGGCCCACAAGGAGCGCATCAAGCAGATGCGCCGGCTCGTGGACGTGATGACCCTCACGGCCACCCCCATCCCCCGCACCCTCCACATGTCGCTCATGGGCGCGCGGGACATGTCCATCATCAACACCCCCCCCCGCGACCGCCTCCCCATTCACACCGAGGTCATCCCCTTCGACGAGGGCCGCATCGCCGAGGCCATCCTGCGGGAGATCGACCGGGGGGGGCAGGTCTACTTCGTCCACAACCGGGTGCAGTCCATCCACTCCATGGCCGAGTTCCTGCGGGGCCTCCTCCCCCAGGTCCGGTTCGCCATCGGCCACGGGCAGATGCCGGAGCGGGAGCTGGAGCGCGTCATGCTCGAATTCCTGGACCAGAAGTACGACTGCCTGGTCTCCACCACCATCATCGAGTCGGGCCTGGACATCCCCTCCGTCAACACCATCCTGGTCAACCGCGCCGACCGCCTCGGCCTGGCCCAGCTCTATCAACTCCGGGGGCGCGTGGGCCGCTCCAACCGGCGGGCCTTCGCCTACCTGATCACCCCCCCCAAAAAATCCCTGCCCCGCGACGCCCTCCGCCGGCTCCGCGCCATCGAGGAGTTCTCCGACCTGGGGTCGGGCTTCCACATCTCCATGCGCGACCTGGAGATCCGGGGGGCCGGGAACATCCTGGGCGCGCAGCAGCACGGCTTCATCTCGGAGGTAGGGTTCGACCTCTACTGTCGCCTGCTGGAGGAGGCCGTTCAGGAGCTGAGGGGACAGGACGTGGACCGGACGCCCGACCCCAAGATTCACACCCAGACCTCCGCCTTCCTGCCCGACGACTACCTCCCCGACCCCGACCTGAAGATGGACTTCTACCGCCGCCTGGCCGACGCGCGGGCGTTCGAGGAGGTCCTCAAGATCGAGGAGGAGCTCACGGACCGCTTCGGACGCCTGCCGCCCCCGGCGGCCTCCCTCCTCGACGTCATCCGGGTCAAGATCGGGGCGCGGAAGCTCGGCCTAACGGCCCTCTCCGTCGGGGCGCGCCTCCGGATGACCTTCCCGGAGGGCCGGGACCTGGAGCGCGCCGACGTGGAGCGGATGATCCAGGGGTCCCACCTCCCCCTGCAGTTCACCCTCGGCCCCCAGACCGTCGTGGACGCCGACCTGCCGGGCCGGACCGACGCGGAGCGCCTCTCCGAGGTGAGGAAGGCGATGGAGGGGATGTGCGTACAGAATAGATAGCTTTTCACGATTCCTGTGCAGGGAGCTATATCGAGAGCCTGATTAAAAAATCGCTGTAGCTCTGGCCCTCTCCCCGTCAGGCTGCGCCTGCCACCCCTCTCCCGTACAACGGGAGAGGGGTAGGCATAAGGACCCATTCTTCTCCCCCTCTCCTGCGCCAGCGGGAGAGGGGGCCGGGGGGTGAGGGCCTGTGCGTCATGCGATACTATTCCAGGCACAAGATTTATGAATCTCTTTGTGTCTTGGTGTCTTGGTGGTTTGCCTTTTTGAAGGAGACTCCATGGACCCCGACCTCGCCCTGCGGCGACAGCGCCAGCGCGGCATCGAACTCCGAAACCGCCTCCGGCTCATCGGCGACCGGGAGTACGACCCGGACGCCGCCCTGATCAGGCGCTTCAGCCCCTTCTTCCCGCGCTTCACCGGTCACACCGTGGGCCAGCAGTCCCTGGAGTATGCCCTGCTCCTGCTCCACTCCGACGACCGGACCTACGGGACCGACGACGCCGGCGAGGCGGACCGCATCCTCCGGAAGATCCTGGACTACCAGGACCTGCGGGAGGGGTCGGAGACCTGCGGGAACTTCTTCTGGATGACCCACTGGGACCGCGTGAAGGACCGGAACGCCGTCTCCTTCCTCTGCCCCGGCCTGGTCTACGCCTATCTCACCTTCCCCCACAAGCTCAAGGACGAGACGAAGTCAGCCTTAAAACAGGCCTTCCCGAACGTGCTGACCGGCATCCGCAGCCACAAGGTGCGCTGGCAGTACACAAACATCTTCTTCCTGAACCTCGGCAGTCTGGTCAGCCTCTCCCGCGTCCTGAACGACCGGTCCGCGCACGACGAGGCCGTCGCCGACTTCGAGACCTGGCTGAGCGGCACGGCGCACGACGGCGTCCACGAGTTCAACAGCCCCACCTACACCCCGGTGGCACTCTTCGGCATCGAGGCCGCCTGGGCCAGCACCCCGGACGCGGGCTTCCGGCAAGAGCTGGAACGCACGATGGACCTGATCACCTATCAGCTCGCGCTCAACACCTTCCCCAACGGCTTCCTGGCCGGCGCCCCCTCGCGGGCCTACCGGGATGATGCGCTCTATGGGACGGGCTTCTCCGCCATTTACGCCCATCTCAAATTCGGAACCCCGCTCCCTGAGCCGCTCGAACCGCTGGAGCACACCTCCACGATCTACGCCAACCTCACCCTGTTCGACTACGTCCCCCCGGAGCCGGTCCGCGACCTGAGCGTGCGCAAGCCGGAGATGACCGAGATCCACGACCGCGTCCGGTCCTTGCAGAGCCGGCGCACCCACGTCATGACCCCCCGCTACAGCCTCTCCTCCCAGTGCGTCGAAAAGGTGGGCGGCCACTCCCCCCCCTCCTGCATCCTGCTCGCGCGGCACGCCCCCGGCCTCCGACGGAGCGTCCCCTTCCTGCCGGACGAGTCCTTCACCCACCAGCCCTGTGCCTCCTTCCAGGGCCGTCAGGAGGGGAACACGGTCCTGGGGTGTCTCTCCTACCCGCTCAAAGACGAGGACCGCCCGAAGTTTCTGAACGACCACACCTTCGTCTGCGAGACCCGCGCCCTGCTTGGGCCGCGAGACGACGTTCGAGAAGTCCGGGTCGGAAACGTGGACTGGGGCGGAAGGCCCGTCGCCCTGCTCCCCGGCCAGACCGTCGCGGTCTCCTACAAAGACCTCTACCTCGGCGTCTGCCCCCTGCCGGTGGACAGAAGCGGATCGCCCGCCTCCGGTCACGTCACGCTGGTCTATGGAGAAGAGGGGGAGCTTCGCCTGAAGATGCGCCTCTACGGCGGGCCGGATTTGCGGGAGCAGGACGAGCCGGTGGACATCCTGCTGCTCGTGAACGTGAGGGTACCGGGGGAGGGGGATACGCTGGCGGGTTACGCGGACTGGCTGTGGGCGTGGAAGCTGGAGCGGGTGCCCCTGAAGGCGACCCACCCCTCCGAGAAGGTCATCGTCTATCCCTATTCAAAGGACGATCCCGACCCCCTCGGCGATGCGCTCCACCTGTCGCCGGGCCTCACGCTCCGGCCGGGCGACCTGACGAGGATTGTGAAGGGAGAGATGCCGTTTCCGTTTCTTGTAAATATCGAACAGCGCCTCTTGACCGTTTGCCAGGATGGCGCTTCCCCGGCTGAGACGCCTGAGTCCCAGCCTTGCCACAAGTGATGGTGGCAATGTGAGAAAACCGTCGAATCCCGTGTCGATAGTCGCTTCAACTTCTAACTCCTGTCTGCCGGGACCACGCACCATCAATCGTATCGTCGCTTCCCGGTTTGGGGTGACAAGACCGGTGATCACGTCGGCTCTCCCGCAAGTCCTCGGCCGATACGGTGCAGGGCGCGATGTCCGATCCGTACGCACCAAATCTCGGCCTCTGGATGTTCGGCGAGCAGCCGCTCCGAAGCGACGAGCGCGTTGTCATCCACCCTATAAGCGCCGCTCTCAACGTCGATGGCCACAACTCTGCCCCGATTGTCCGCTTCCACCTGGGCGCGAATCTGGCGCTCGTAGATCTCGTCACCCCGCCGGGCCGTCTCTTCGGCTGAATAGCGGGGCTGTTTTACGGACATAAGTTACCTCTTGTTTCTATAGCCTTCATGGTGACCTCCATATGAATCATCATACTCAATATAATGCAGTTTACCTGTGGTGTCAACTCCTTCATCGCGCTGAAGATCTGATCCGAAAGCGCGATACGCCTTTTCGCGCCCTTCGCGCTTCTTCGCATCCTTCGCGTTCCCCTGTGCGCTCCTGCAACGCCCTTGTGCGAACCTGCCACAACGCCTCTCCCTCATCGTTGCTGACCCGCACACCCCCCTTCCCGCCTCGTTTTGACCCACCACCCGAACTCATCTCATTATGTTGTTGATTTATCATCCACCTGAGACCTCAGGTGGATTTTTGTTTGCCCGGCCGGAGCAGCCTGGCATGCCGTTTGTTTGCCCCTCCGATAGCAACGGTCATGACCCGTCGTCTTCATCGATCACCCCATCGCTATCGGAGGTTCGCCATGAAGCGTCTGTATCTGGCTATCGCGTGCGTGCTCCTGCATCTTCCGGCCCCCCTGATGGCCCAGGAGCCGATAGAGATCATCACGACCATCGCAGGGAACGGACAGTCGGCTTTCTCAGGAGACGGCGGGCCGGCGACGCAGGCCAGCTTGAACGACCCGACCAGCGTGGCCGTGGACGCAAAAGGAAATGTCTACATCGCCGACTTCGCCAACCATCGCATTCGTCGAATAGGAAAGGACGGCATCATCACGACGGTCGCGGGCACAGGAACCCCTGGATTTTCCGGGGACGGCGGGCCAGCCGCCCTGTCTCGTCTGAGTTTCCCGGCAGGCGTGGCCGTGGATGCGAAGGGCGCTCTCTACATCGCGGACTGCGGCAATCATCGCATTCGTCGCGTAAGTCCAAATGGCTTCATCACCACTCTTGCAGGAGTGGGCCACTTCGGATTCCTGGGGGACGGAGGACTGGCGACCCAGGCCAGTCTGAACAGCCCGATAGGCGTGGCCGTGGATGCCGCCGGGGCCGTCTACATCGCGGACACAGGCAATCAGCGCGTGCGCTGCGTGAAGCCGAACGGTACCATCACAACTGTTGCAGGGACAGGTGTCCTCGGCTTCTATGTGGATGGAGGTCCGGCGACTCAGGCCGCCCTGAGCGTCCCCACCGGCGTGGTCGTGGACAAGAAAGGCATCCTTTACATCGCGGACTCGTTCAATCAGCGCGTCCGCCGGATGGGGCCGGATGAGGTGATCACCACCTTTGCGGGGGGAGGCGACTCCCTGGGGGACGGAGGGCCGGCGACCCAGGCCAGCCTGCGCGGCCCGAGAGGTGTGGCCGTGGACGCTGCCGGGGCCGTCTACATCGCCGATCAACACCACGAGCGCGTCCGCCGGGTGGGGCCGGACGGCCTCATCACGACCCTCGCGGGCACAGGGACCTTCGGTTCTTCAGGAGACAGGGGTCCGGCGCCAGAGGCCAGCCTGAACAGCCCCGTGGGCGTGGCCGTGGACACGCAGGGAAACGTCTACATCGCGGACCGGCTCAACCACTGCATTCGCCGCATCGCGCCGGAGACCCACGCGGCGGTCATCGGTGTCCTGGACACCTCCCGGCATCGCCGTTGACGCATGACACGCAATGGCATTCCGTCCTTGCTTTTCCAGGTGATACGTGAGAACTATCGCAACATCGAGGGCGAATGTTTATGAGAGGGTGTCTATCGGAAC
>CAYRZX010000044.1:0-27806 GCA_964428665.1 uncultured Gemmatimonas sp. | reverse complement strand
GCGGGGCTCCACCTCGTCCCCCATCAGCATGGCGAAGGTGTGGTCCGCCTCCGCCGCGTCCTCGATGGAGACCTGGAGCAAGGTGCGCGTCTCAGGGTTCATCGTGGTCTTCCAGAGCTGGTCCGGGTTCATCTCCCCCAGGCCCTTGTAGCGCTGGACCATCGTGTTCTTGGCCCCTCCGTCCCCGTTGGACCCCAGGCCCTTGAGGAGGGCGTCCCGCTCCGCGTCGCTGAAGGCGTACTGCTCCGTCCTGCCGTGCTTGATCAGGAACAGCGGGGGTTGCGCGATGTAGACCTTCTCCACGTCCACCATTTGCCGCATGTAGCGGAAGAAGAACGTCAGGATCAGCGTCCGGATGTGGGAGCCGTCCACGTCCGCGTCCGCCATGATGATCACCTTCCCGTAGCGCAGCTTGGTCACGTCGAAGTCCTCGGCGATCCCCGCGCCCAGGGCCGTGATCAGCGGCTGGAGCTTGTCGTTGCCCAGGACCTTGTCGATCCGGGCCTTCTCCACGTTGAGCGGCTTCCCCCACAGCGGAAGGACCGCCTGGAACCTCCGGTCCCGCCCCTGCGCCGCCGACCCGCCCGCCGAGTCCCCCTCCACCAGGAAGATCTCCGTCGCCTCCGGGTCGCTGATGCTGCAGTCCATCAGCTTGCCGGGCAGGCTCCCCCCCTCCAGGACCCCCTTGCGCCGGACCAGCTCGCGCGCCTTGCGCGCGGCCTCCCGCGCCCGCGCGGCCTCGATGGACTTGTCCAGGATCTTGCGGGCCACCGAGGGGGTCTCCTCGAAGAATTCCGTCAGCCGCTCCCCGACGATCGACTCCACGATCCCCCGCACGTTGCTGTTCCCCAGCTTCGTCTTCGTCTGCCCCTCGAACTGCGGCTCCGGCACCTTCAGGCTCAGCACCGCGGTCAGACCCTCGCGCACGTCCTCCCCGCTGAGCGTGAACTTGAGGTTCTTGAACAGGTTGTTCTTCTCGGCGTAGGTGTTCAGCGTCCGCGTCAACGCCGTCCGGAACCCCACGAGGTGCGTCCCCCCCTCCGGGGTGTGGATGTTGTTGACATAGCTGAACACATTTTCAGTGTAGGAGTCGTTGTACTGCAGGGCCAGCTCCATCGAGACCGACTCCCGCTCCCCGGCGACGGCGATCGGCTTGTGGAGGGGCACCCGCCCCTCGTCCAGGTACTGCACGAACGAGACCAGCCCCCCCTTGTAATGGAACGTGTCCGACTGCCCGGATCGCTCGTCCTTCAGGACCATGGTGATGGTGCTGTTCAGGAACGCCAGCTCCCGCAGCCATGTCGCCACCGTGTCATATTGAAACTCCACGTTCTCGAAGATCGCCGCGTCCGGCTTGAACGTCGTCTTCGTCCCCGTCGTCCGGCTCTTGCCGACCTCCTTCAGGTCGCTCACCGGCACGCCCCGCTCATAGCGCTGCCGATAGACCCGACCATTTATGGAGACTTCGACCTCGCACCACTCGGAGAGGGCGTTGACCACCGAGGCCCCCACCCCGTGCAGGCCGCCGGAGACCTTGTAGGTCTTCTTGTCGAACTTCCCGCCCGCGTGCAGCATCGTCATAGCCACTTCCACGCCGGATTTTTTCTCCACGGGATGGATGTCCACCGGAATGCCGTGACCATTGTCCATCACGGTGGCGCTCCCGTCCGCGTTCAGACTGACGTCGATCCGGTTGCAGCGCCCCGCCATCGCCTCGTCGACGCTGTTGTCCACGATCTCCCGGATGAGATGGTGTAGTCCTCTGACATCGGTGTTGGCAATGTACATCGCCGGCCGCTTCCGCACGGCCTCCAACCCCTTGAGGACCTGAATGTCTTCGGCGCTGTAAACGTCCATCGTCATGGCCCGTGCCTCTCTTGCCATAGAAAATCTCCCGGTGTTTCGTTTATTTGAGCACGATCTGCTTGACGGCCTCTTCTCCGAGCCGATCGTTGAGCTTGCGACGGATCTCCTCTCGATGAAACAGCAGTTCTTGCCGCCACGTGGCCGTCTTGACCCGGACGTGCAAATGCCCACGGGTCATCCGGTCGGGCCGGGCCACCTGTGCGATCCTCGTCCCGACGACCTCATCCCAGAGCAGCATCGCCCGCTGCTCCAGAAGCCGCCCCCCGATCCCCATGTCCGCGATCAGACGCTGAAGGCTCTGGCCGAGGGGGACAGGCCCCCCCGTCGTGCCCCGGCGGCGTTTCAAGTGAAACATGGCTGGACTCTTATCGCAGACCTATATGGCAATGCCCTGATATTCCGAGATCGGCAGGTCCGGGTCCCGGGCCGTGGTCAGGATGACCTGCCCGAAATCGCCCAGGAGGTTCAGCAGACGGAGGGACCGCCTGGTATCCAGCTCCGAAAAGATGTCGTCCAGGAGCAGGACTGGGGCCTCGCTGGCCACGGACTCCAGAAAGACCGCCTCTGCGAGCTTCCACGACAGGAGGACGCTCTTCAGCTGGCCTTGAGAGGCGTGCCGCTGCACGTCCCTGCCTCCGATCTCGAACAGGAGCTGGTCCTTGTGCGGGCCTGCCAGGGTATATCCCAGGTCCAGCTCGCGATCCCGCTGGCGCTGCAGGCCCGACAGGATGAGGACCTGCGTCTCTTCGACGGTGTCCGCCGCCCAGGGGCTCTGGTAGCGGACGCACAGATCCTCCCCCTCCGGGGAGAACGAGGCGTGAAACCGGCGGGCTGAAGAGCCTATCCGTTCCACGGCCTCGGTGCGGTACCGGACGATGCGGGCGCCCGCGCCGGCCAGCTGGACATCCCAGGGCTGGAGTTGCGCCTCTGCGCCGGCCTGAGAGACCCCGTTCCTCAGGAGGCGGTTGCGCTGGGCCAGGGCGCGCTGGTAAACCTGCAGGTCAGACAGATAGGAGATGCTCGCCTGAGATGCCAGGATGTCGAGCATCCGTCTTCGCTCGTGGGGAAATCTTAAGACAAGGTCGACGTCTTCGGGGGAGAACAGGACGGCGTTGAACGTGCCAAGCAGATCGGAGAGACGAGGGAGGGGGCATTCATCAAGATAGATTCGCTTCCCGGAATGTGGATCATAATAGATGCGAATGGAAGCCCGCAGCGATCCCTTCTTTATGACGGAAGATTGGATATTGAAATAGTCAGCTCCATGTCTGAGAACATCTCGCTCAAGAGCGCCCCGACTGGATTTGGCAACGGCCAAAAAGAAGATCGACTCCAGAAGATTGGACTTTCCGCGCCCGTTCTCCCCGGAGATGACCGTCCTGGTTCCCTGAAACGTGAAACTCCCCTCCTTGAAACACCGGAAATTCTGGAGCGTCAGCGAGTCAATGAACATGGCCGGTCAGTCGCTGAGGCGCAACGGCATGAGCAGACAGAGATAATCCTCTCCCTCGGGCTGAACGGCCGGTCGAACGATGCCGGCCGTGACAGGCGTGTTCAGGTCGAACACGACGTCTTCGGAGTCGATGCGCTTTAAAATGTCCAAAAGATAGACGGAGTTATACCCGATCTCCATCGTCTGACCGGTGTAGTCGGCCGGGATCGACTCCCTTGCCTCCCCCCCCACGTCCTGACTGACCGCGGACAGTTCCAACTCGTGCGACCCAAGACGGAGTCGAATCTGGTGGGTCTGGGTGTTGGAGAGGATCGAAACCCGGCGAACGGAAGGCGTGATGGCGCTGTTGGAGACATTCAGGCGATGGGTGTTGTTCTTGGGGATAACCTGCTCAAAGTCCACGTAGGGGCCTTCGATAAGCCGCGAAAACAATTTCGTCTGGTCGAGATCGAACAGGATGTGGTTCTCCCCGATCACGCATCGCGTGAGCGTGTTGGTCCCGGACAACAATTTGACCAGATGTTGAAGGGCGCGAGGAGGGACGATCACCTCCGTCTGCTCAGAACCCTTTAAATATCCCTTCAGATCAAATGATTTGGAATGACGGACCAGCCGGTGCCCGTCCGTCGCGACCATGGTAATGCCTTCCGGCCGGATCTGGCACAGCACCCCGTTCAGTACGGGGCGTGTCTCATCTCTTGAGACAGCGAAGGCCGTTTTAGAGATCATATTTTTAAAAATATTCCCATCAAATCCATTGTTCTCGCCGAACTGAAGAAGCGTCCCCTCGATGCTGGCGGGGAGTTCGGGGTAATCCTCCGGAGGAAGCCCCATCAATATGTATATCCCCTGTCCCGGCTGGATCCCCCCCTCCGCAGAGTCGACTGAAGGGCTTTTACCTCCCAGGGCCGAACTGCAAAGGGTCACCTTGTGGTCCTCTGACTGAATCGAAAGCGGTCCCTCCGGGAGTTCTCGAACAATCTCGATGAACTTGCGGGCAGGAACCGTAAAACGCCCTGGCGCCTCCATGGAGGCCGAAAGGGATACAGTGATGGAGATATCCAGGTCTGTCGCTGATAGGGCGATCTGACCTTTTGAACCAGCCTGATCGCTTTTTTCCTGAAGCCCCACGACAAACAGATGCGAGAGGACAGGAATGGCCGTCTTGGAAGGGACCACATCTGATACAGCGTCCAGGGCCTGGAGGAGTTGAGATTGGTCGACGGTAAAACGCATAAAAACACCACGGGAAATAGGGGTTGGAGAAAAGGCCCTATCACGGCCTGTTTTGGAATCGCTTAAACTTACCTAATATACTGATTTTGCTCGAATTTGTCAAGTAAAATATGAAGCTAAAAAAAGGGATTTTTCAGATGAAGTTTCTCGCCTACGGACACGCTGTTAGAGCGCCTGAACAATCCTGCTGTGACATCTATTCTTCATCCCGATCGATCCGATATCTCTTTGACGATCAGAAGAAATAGTCCTTAAATCTTAAACAAGAATTATTATTAAGACCTGTGAGTATGTGGATAACTGTGGACAGTCTTCAAAAATGCTTACAGGACTTGGAAAATTATGGACAGACCAAAAGACAGTCTTGTGGATATGGTGTTGGGATAATGGGGATAACAGGTGCCCAAGTCGGTGTGGATAGATGGGCTGATGTGTCTTCGGACTGTGTCCATATTTTGTCCACACTTTGTTCGGTCTTTTCCACACATGGACACATCCTTGAAGGCTCCTTCTCAAAAACTAAAGAAATATTTTGATTTTATGAAGTTAGAAAACAGGATGGAAAAAAGATAGGATCAGGAGAGGGAGGAGGTGTGGACTTCCTGGGTGAGACGATGCAGACGATGGGCAAAGGAGGGTTCAGCGAGCAACTTGGACTCCACAGACTGGCAGGCGTGAATAACCGTGCTGTGGTCCCGTCCGCCGAAGTGAAGACCGATGGTCTCAAGCGAGGAAGAGGTCATCTTTCGGCACAAGTACATGGCGACCTGGCGGGCCACGGCAACCTCCTGCTTCCTGGTTTTGCTGATGAGGAGGTCCTCACTGATGGAAAAAAGCCTGGCCGTGATCCTCTGAATGTGATCGATGGTCAGTCGATTTTGAGAAGGTTTAAAATTATGATCCAGAAGGCTCAGGGCAAGTTCCTGGGTAACGGGCATATTCTTCAAAGAGGCCTGGGCCAGCAGATGGGTCAGAATACCCTCCAGTTCCCGGATATTTGTGTCCACCTGCGTGGCGATCAGGCGTGCGATGGCGTCTTCGAGATATAACCCCTCATTTTCCGCCTTCTTCTTCAGGATAGCCATGCGTGTTTCAAGGTCAGGTTTTTCTATTCCCGTGACCAGACCCCACTGAAAACGCGAGATAAGACGCTCTTCCAGCCCTTTCAGGCGGTTTGGGGGGCAATCTGAGCTGAGTACGATCTGTTTGCCATTCTGATGGAGCGTATTAAACGTGTGAAAGAACTCTTTTTGTGTGCTTTCGCTCTGAGGGAAAAACTGGACATCATCCACCAGAAGCACATCGGCGGTTCGGTACGTCCGCACAAAATCGGTTGTGTCTTTATTTTTTATAGACTGAATAAAATCAGATACAAATTTTTCTGAAGATACATACACCACGTTCTTGGCTGAGGTGTGATGGACGCAATAGTGACCTATGGCCTGCAAAAGATGGGTCTTTCCAAGCCCTACACCTCCATGGATGACCAGGGGATTAAAGCTGGTCTTTCCTGGGGATTTGGCAACCGCCAGGGCAGCTGTGTAGGTAAATTCATTGCTGTCGCCCACAATAAAAGTGTCAAAAGTATACCTTGGATTGAGATGAAATACGGCTACAGAGGGGGAGGAGGTCTGCTCCTGGATGGCATCGGAGAAGAGAGGCGGTTCTGGAACGGGTTTATCGGAGGAGACGGAAAAGGCGACCACCCAGGTCTGTCCTGTTTGTTCATAGAGGGTAGTCTTGATCAGTTCCAGATAGTGCTCTTCCAGCCAATCCGAAAAGAAATGGCTGGAGACCTGTACAACAGCCTGGTCTGGTGCGAGGTGGATCAGCCTGGTCGGCTTGAACCAGGTGATATAGCTCTGTCGCTGGATCCTGGTCTCAATCGTGGCGAGACAGCGGTTCCACAGCAGAGAGAGGTCTGAATCGGCTGTGAGGTAAGGGTTCATTCGTGCGACAGGCTTCTGGAGGGGCGCTCCAAAAGCGACAGGGGGGATGGTGGAGGCAAAAAAACACGCCTCCCATCACCCGATCGCCAGGCTGATAGACCTTGGGAATCAGAAAGGAGAAGGGCTTCTCTGGAAAATCTTGGGGGAGGGATCTGAGCGTGTTGGCGAATGTTTAAACGCCAAAATACAGAAGGGACGATGCCATCGCATAAGAGCGACGGCTTCCCAGGGTGCGCATGACCGACAGCCTGCGTTATGCCCTGACCGCTCCGTCCGAGCGGAGATGCGGCTTCCTCTGTCGCCGGAAGGCAGACAGACCCACCGCAAGGTTTCTTATGGAAAATCTGGGGGAGGAAAAGAATTTCTTCCGTTTTCGCGGACAGCTGAAAATAAGTAATCCTCGGCAGAAAGTCAAGGAGTTTTTGCGAGGGGATAAAAAACATATAACCAAGTATAAATTTTTATGTTATATTCAATTAAAATTCTCAAGTGAGAGTCTGAAATCTCTTGACACGGCCTTTCGCTGAAAGTTATATTAACGTGCGTTTGGGGTGTCCCATTTACGAATGAAACCAGGAGAAATCAACCAGAAAGGCGCGGCCACTTCTGTCGCCTTTGAGTGACAGTCTCCGCGGCGAAATGCTTTATGGACAAGCGATTGGTATTGGCATTTGTGCTCATAGGGCTTATCATCCTCTTGACCCCCAAATATCAGGAGTGGCTCCTGGGAAAACGGGAGATCCGCCAACCAGAAAAGGCAGCTCCTTCTCAAAGCCCCTCTCCTCCGACGGAAAAAGGAGATGTTCCGAAAAAGGAGTCCCTGACCTCTTCCACACCCCCGCAGGAAGTGGAACAGGGGGCCATACCAGAACGAGAGGTCGTTGTTGAGAATGAAGTGTTTGCTTCTCGATGGACAACCCGTGGAGGTGTTTTAAGGAGCTGGATTTTAAAGGAGTATCGAGATGGATTGCTGGACACGCCTGTCGAATTGATCGCGACAGGAGGAGAAGGAGGGGGGGTGACAGTGGGAGGGCAGGATCTTTCTCAGGTCCCCTTTGAACCGAGCAGCGAGACCCTGTCTGTAAAAGGCAGTGAGACTGCCACACTCACCTGGGTCGGGAGATGGAAAAACGGAATCGTCGAAAAGCGCGTCACGGTTTCTGGAGACCGTTATGACTTGAAGATAGATATCCGCTTGAGCAGAGAACTCTCTGATCAAAAATGCGGATTGGAGTGGCGAGGGGGAATTGGAAGGACGGAGCGCCATTCAGGGGACGAACTTTCTCATACCAAAGTGGTCACCTTTATGGGGGGAGTGGTGGAATTATGGGATGTGAGTGAAGCGAAGGGGACCACCTCTCGTCCTAGCGGAGAAGGGGGATGGATCGGTATTCGGAACAAATACTTTCTGGTGTCATTTATTCCTGAGGACGAAGGCCAGTATGGGATGAAAATTTCAGGGGAGCAAATTCAAGAGGGTCAAAAGCGATTCGATTTCGGCCTGATGGCTGAGTCTCGTCGGGGTGGGTGGGTGGGCTCCCTTTATGGAGGCCCGATCTCCTATTCGATCCTCATGGATTACCATCCCGAACTCCAGCGCGCGATGACCTGGGGATGGGAGTGGGCACGATGGTTTATGGAGCCGATAGGGATCGGCATATTAAGGATCTTTTTAACCATTCACAAGCTGGTCCCCAACTATGGACTGGTGATCATTCTCTTTTCGATTCTGGTTAAAATTACGCTGAATCCCCTGACTCACAAAAGCTACGAAGCCACCGCCAGAATGCAAGAAATTCAGCCTCAAATGGCGGCCTTGCGGGAAAAGTATGCCAACGATCAGCAGAGATTGAATCAGGAAGTCATGAAGTTATACAAGGAACAGGGCGTAAACCCCCTTGGCGGATGTCTCCCTGTAGTCTTTCAGATGCCCATTCTCTTTGCCCTGTTCAATGTCTTCCAGAATGCGATTGAACTGAGGCAGGCTCATTTCATGGGTTGGATGACCGATCTTTCCCAGCCGGACCAGTTGTCCGTAGGAGGTGTGCAGGTTCACGTGCTTCCCATGTTGATGGCGCTCACCATGTTTTTTCAGCAGAAAATGACGGTGAAAGACCCCAAGCAGATGATGATAGTCTATCTCATGCCCCTGATGATGATCTTCTTCTTCTGGAGCATGTCCTCCGGATTGGTTCTCTACTGGACGCTCTTCAACCTCCTGAGCTGGGCGCAGCAGGTCGCGATTCAGGAGGTCCAGAAAACCCAGAAGGGATAAGCCGGGATGTTTCACGTGAAACATCCCAGGAAGTGCGCATCTTCATCCTAACAGACGCCTCAGACTTCCACGGAGCATATGCAACAGGTACTTGATGGTCCCTTCAGGCCGCTCCAGGAGCTGGGCTATCTCGCGGACAGAGAATCCCTCGACATAGTGGAGTTGATACAGATGGCGTTGGAGAGCTGGCAGGTGTTCCAAAAGGGTTCTGAGTTCTGAGTGAGGGTCGTTCTCACAGGAAGAAGGCTCCGATTTCAGGGCCTCCAGCAGGGCCCGATCCCGGGTTTTGTGGTAGATATAACCCGAGTAGGTATTTCGACAAATGGCGTAGATCCAGGTCGAGATACTCGATCGGCCGGCGAACTTGGCTGAACTGCTGATTAAAGCGCACACGCATTCCTGGTAAAGGTCCTCCGCATCTTCGGGGTGATTTGCCCGAGTCCTGAAATAGGCGCGGATCTTTGGCCCATGCTCAGTTAGAACACGAGTCAGTTCCTCAGGCTGCATGAATCTGGCCTCAGAAGGAGTGGATGTGCGCTCTAAGCTTCTCCTCAACGGCCTGGGGCAGGTCCCCTGAGGCCAGGGCGTCTATCCCATCGAGGATCATGTCGAGCCGCGTCTCGAAACTTCGGAGGGCTGATGCCTTATATTTTTCGAGGATAGATCGTGCGAGCATAGGCTCCCACCCGTCAACCCGCAATTCAATCCCCTTTCTCATGACGGGATCGTCGATCGAGTCTTCAATTTCCCCTAAAGGAAGAAATCCGTTCTTCCGGACATAAGCGGCCAGGGATCGGAAGGTGGCGATGAGCGAATCGGGGGAATCCAGCCGAATTTCCGGAACGCCTCCCCGGTCGGGCTGGAATTCCTCGCCTTCAGCCTGTTCGGCGTACTTGTGAAGCAACTGCAGCACCACGGCCTGGGCGGCCTGGGTTCTGGCCTGAGAGGCGCTGCCTTTCATGGTAACTCCCCCCCGCGACTCGATGATTTCCTTGCACAGATCGCCGGCCCGTCTGGACATGTTTCGGTAGAACATATTCCGGACGTCCTCTGAAAGCCCCGCCATGGCCGTGGCCAGAACCTCCGTATCAACCTCACCCAGCGCACGCCGAATCACGAGGTCGTTCCAGCCTGTGTCTGCCTGATAGTCACTGAAATCGGGCATTTTGCATCTCCTTTAAAGGTGTGCAGTTTGCTGCCTCATCTCTGCGATCTACCTGTTTAGTGCAGAAAAGGCACGAAAGGTTGGCCAAAAGGTGGCCAAATGTTTCACGTGGAACAAATTTTATGAAATCCTCTGACCTGAGCGAATCGTGCAGGGAGGCATTTATCACGCACACGAGAGATAAAGGAATCCCTGTGACCGATTCTCAGGTCGATCTTCTCCTGAGGTTTCATGAGATCCTCACCACATCCAACCAGCGAATCAATCTGGTCTCCAGAAGCGGCAGGGTATTGATCCTGGACCAAATTTTAGACTCTTTGTTGGCTCAGAGCCTCATAAAATGGATTCATCCGCAGGTTGTCCTCGATGTCGGGTCCGGGGGGGGATTTCCGGGTATCCCTCTGGCCATTCTGAATCCCCACATTCAGTTTCACCTCCTCGAAGCCTCTTATAAGCGGGCATCCCATTTGATGAACGCATCCCGTCTGTTGTCCCTCCCGAATGTCCGGACCCTCCACGACCGCGCAGAAAATCTATCGGAGGCACCCCCTTCGAAAAAGTATGACCTGATCGTTGCCCGGTCGGTCGCAGAGCTCTGGATCCTCATTCAATGGAGCAAACCTCTGTTAAAATCAGAAGGGGTTCTGGTGACCTATGCTGGAAACCGGGAGGCCCGGCGCCTGGAGGGGTTACTCAGGTTCTGGCCCTGTCCCACGAGGCCACTCCTGATTCGTTCCCTCGACATCGGGGTTCGCCCAGAGAAACCCCATCGTCTTCTCCTGATCGGAAGTTTCGGATGAAGGGGGCCACAAGTCTCAAGTTATTCGGTTTGCAGGGCCTTGACCATGTTGACCAGGGCCTCCCAGTGGCCCTTTTTCATCTTTCCAACGGCTTCTATCAATCCCAGGAGGTCTCTCTCCTCTTTCATCCGAAATCCCTCCACAAATGCCCTCCGCCATTTGGAGTCCCGGATCGCGGCTGTAAAGTCGGGGTCGTCGAACGCCTCCAGCAGGTCCGCGCCGGCCTGACTCAACCGTTTAAAGTAACCAAAAACCGGGTCGTCCAGAACCTGTCTCATCTGTTCAAACAACGCGCGTGTTTCGCCCCTGGTGCGCTCAATGTAGGCGCAGAGCAGGAGGTCCTGGCCTCTCAGTTCGAGGGCCTGAGCGATCTTCAGACAGAGTTCGTCCGAGGGGATCTTCTCCCCTTTTTCGATCTGGCCGATGTAAGTGTCCCAGACCCCCACTCTCCCTCCCAGCTCCTTCTGGCTCATGTTTAAGCGTTCCCGGCCCTGTTTGATAGTCTCTCCCGGCGTCGGCATAAGTATCTCCTGTCGATAGCGGATTGAAGATCCTGAAAAATAAAAGAGATAAAATAAATATACACAAACTTGTGTATATGTAGCAAGAAAAAAGAAAACACAAGATGTTGTATGAACACACTTGTTCGTGTGATACTTACAAAAGAAAGGTTATGTTTCAATAAAATAATAGTTTAAAGAATAATATGGGAGAGGTAAAAGAGATTCAGGGGGTGAGGAAAGGGGATGAAAACAGGGGGTTTCCACGTCAGCCCGACCAGAAATGGGAAAATCCGGTCCTTTCAAGACGTCGAAGCATCTGTCGAAGCTTCCTCTCAGACCTCGGATAACGTCCGCCGCAATACTCGGCAAGTGGGGTTAAAACGCCCCGGAGGGTTTCGTCGGGTCCAGACAGCCTCGGTAAGATTTTTTGCAGGATCTGAAAGTCGAAGGCGGTGACCTCATCAAAGGCCCTGTTCTCGGGGGGAAGGGACTCGATCAGGTCGATTGCATAGGCCATGTAGATCAGAATCTCATCTCGCACCCGATAGCCGAAGTGGAGGTCTTCAGGCTCTAACATGGCGTTGATCTCCATCAGGGCCTCATTCCACCGGACTGCGGGATGGCCCTCGCGCACGTCGGGCAGCTTGCGGTAGGGGCGATGGCAGAGGAACTCCCCCAGGCGCTGAAGGTCGTCCAGGTTCAGGGGAGGGCCGCCCAGGACATCATTATGCAGACGGAAATCCACGGCGTTGAACTCGATCGTGTTGGCCCTGTCGAGGACCTTCTTGCTGAAGGGGTAGGTCGATTCATCCACGTTGACCGTCCCGAAGAGCAGGAGGTTGTCCGGGATCGGCTGCCGGGGAGGGATGGGGTCGGAGGCGCCATCCGAAGGGAGCAGCGGCTCTGATCCGGAGGAAAGGGTCATGACATCTGTGGCCCACCTTCCGTCGGGGAATCGGCGCCCGGTCTCCATGAGGCTCAGGATGTCGGCAAAATAGTGCTCCACGCGCGCCAGGTTCATCTCGTCGAGGCAGACGAAGTAGGGGCGTTCGGGCCGGTCCTGGGCCTCCTGGATGGCCCGGAGGAAGTCCCCCACTTCGTATCGGCCTGTCAAAAGGTTGGCGAACCCTATCAGGTCCCGCCGGTCCTGCCAGTCGGGCTGCACCGGAATGAGCCGATAGCCCTGCGGGACACCGTCGCGCACCCCGTTGATCCCCTCGGCAAGGAGCCGGACAAGGAGGCTTTTTCCGGTGCCGGAGATGCCGGAGAGGAGGACAAAGGGTTTTACCTTGATCGCCAGATAGATGTTCAGCAGGGCCGGCAGGTCGATCTGGAAGGCGCGATTTTCGAGGTACTTCGAGAGGTCCAGCAACAGGGGGACCTCCCCGCCTCGGAGGGTCTCCTGGCGCTCCTCCTCCTCTAAAAGTTCCTGGACCTGGGGGGCAGGGCGCCCCCCGGAGGCACGGCCCTTGACGATCAGGCGGTAGAGGGGGAGCAGGTCCTCGAAGA
This sequence comes from uncultured Gemmatimonas sp., assembly GCA_964428665.1. Taxonomy (GTDB): domain Bacteria; phylum Latescibacterota; class UBA2968; order SICM01; family SICM01; genus SICM01. Next base: position 15,050 of record CAYRZX010000044.1, on the reverse strand, counting down.
TGGCAAGGGCCGTGTCCACGATCTCCGGCGAGGCGATCGCCTCGTCCTCCGGGGCAAAGACCTTTCCGGCGAAGAAGGTGCGGCCTATCCGGTCCAGGAGGTCCGCGCTCCAGGGGGGGCATCCCTTCGGGGAGCGCACGACCACATCGTCCGCAAAAAGGTGGTACGGCGAGAGGAGGCGAAGCCGTCGGCGCGCGGATCGGAGGAGGAGGCGAAGCCGTCCGGGGGGCCACCAGCCCGCGGAGAGGCCCACGGAGAGGCTGTCGGCGTGCAGGTAGACGCCGAGTTGAGGGAGGCGTGGAAAGGGGGACCGCTTCAGTGCCCGGTCCACGAAGATCAGACAGGCGTGGTCGCGGGGGCGATTCCGGTTGGGCCTGTAGTTCCGGTCTGTGTAGACAGGGGAGGTGACGGGCGCCAGGCGCTCGTCCAGGCGCTCGACGCACGGAGCGAGGGCCTCCTGGAGTTGTTGCATCCTCCTGAGGAGGCGCTCCGCGCCGACCCTCGTCCCGTTACACGAGAGGAAATCCCCTTTTGTGAAACCCCTGAATCTACCTGTCATGAGAGATGACCTGAGGTTCATCTTTCCGCACGAGGCGTCTGATTCATGACCGGCTTCACGCCCGCGCCGCGCTCATACACGAGGCTCCCCCCGGAGTAGGCCGTGGCCATCAGGAGCCCGCCCGCCACCAGGCTGACGATGAAGTAGGCCGCCCGAAAGATCGAGACAAAACGGCCTTTGATCACCATGTAGAGACGCGAAAGCAGCAGGGCCACGAACAGCCAGATCGTCCCTGTCGCGAGGTCCTCGTGTTGTTCGACGGCCTCACGGAGGTCCGGGAGGTGCGCGAGTGCCTCCGCCGCTCGTTGGCCGGAGACGCCCGCCGCGATGGCCCCGATCACGCCGAGGATCAGCAGAAAGAAGGCGACATCCTTAAAGACCGTCCCGGGGCGCAGGAGGGCGAGGAGGTCTGCAAGGACGCTCGTCAGCAGCAGGGCGATGGGGAAATGGACGATCAGTGGGTGGATGTTCACGGCGTGGTCCTGGGATTTGGACTCCTGGCGCAGGTCGAGGGTTGGCCTTCATGAAAGATATATCGGGCGGCTCTTTGCGACAAGGGAAATCCGGGATGAACTTGATTCTATGGGGGACAATCGGTATATTGGGCTGCGGGAGGCGTTTTCACCAGAAGAGAGGGGAGGCCATTCATGCTGCTCAAGGATCGCGTGGCCATCGTCACGGGGGGGAGTTCCGGAATCGGGAGAGGGGTCTGCATCGAGTTCGCCAGGGAGGGGGCGCGGGTGGTGGTGGCCGACGTCCAGGAGGCCCCGAGGCGCGGGAAGTATCACGAGCAGACCACGGTGACCCCCACGGTGGCCGAGGTGGAGAAACTGGGCTCGAAGGGTCTCTTCATAAGGGCGGACGTCTCAGACGAGGCCGCCGTCCGGGACCTGATGGAGAGGACCGAGGATCACTTCGGCGGCCTCGACATCCTGGTCAACAACGCGGGCATCCACATCCCCGGCAGCTGCCAGGGGCTGTCCGTGGCGGACTGGGACCGGGTCGTGGGCCTCAACCTGCGCGGGGTCTTTCTGGCGACCCGGTTTGCTGTCCCGCACCTCAGGCGGTCGAGGGCGGGCCGCATCATCCACATCGCCTCCATCCACGCCTTCGGGGGCGGGGGCGGACCTGCCTACGCCCCGGCCAAGGCGGGGGTGGTCAACCTGGCGCGGGACAGCGCGGTGGAGCTGGGGCGCGACAACATCACGGTCAACGCCATCTGTCCGGGGTACATCGAGACGGCCATTCAGGACTACCTCACGCCGGACCAGATCGAGGAGTGTCGTCGGCGCACGCCCCTCCCCCGCCTCGGCCTGCCGAAGGACATCGGGCGCGCCTGCGTCTTCCTCGCCTCCGACGACGCGAGCTGGATCACCGGGGTCGCGCTGACGGTGGACGGGGGATGGCGGGCGCGGGTCTGAAAAAGAAGGCAAGAGGCAAGAGGCAAGAGGCAAGAGGCAACAGGCCCTCACCCTCCTCCATCCTGGACTGCTTGCATGGACACATCGGCTCAGAGAGGGTCTTTTTCCGCCGGCCTCCGTCGAGAGAACCTGTCCCGAATGTCTGAGGAGGGGTTTGACATCCTCGTGATCGGCGGGGGAATCACGGGGGCAGGCATCGCCCGCGAGGCGACGTATCGCGGTTTTCGCGTGGCCCTCGTCGAGAAAGACGATTTTGCGTCAGGCGCCAGCGGCCGGTCCACCCGGCTCATTCACGGGGGGCTGCGCTACCTGGAGCAGCTGCAACTCAGGCTCGTGTTCGAGGCCAGCCGGGAGCGGCGCATCCTGCTGCGGATCGCCCCGCACCTTGTCCGTCCCCTCCCCATTCTCCTTCCGATCAACCGCCGCAGCCCTCACGGCTACTACAAGGTGGCGGCAGGCATGTGGATGTACGACCTCCTGGCCCTGTTCCGGAACGTGGAGCGCCATCGCATGCTGCGTCCCGCCGATGTGGCCCGGATGGAGCCGATCCTGGGCGGGTCCGACCTGGATGGCGCGGCTTACTTCTACGATGCGACCGCGGATGACAGCCGCCTGACGCTGGCCACGATCCTGTCCGCGCACGAGTCCGGCGCGGTCGTGGCCAATCACGCGGAGGTCGTCCGTCTGATTCGGGAGGGGTCGCGGGTCGCCGGGGGGGTGGTGCGGGATGGGATCGACGGGTCGGAACGAGTCGTGCGCGCCCGGCTGGTCGTCAACGCCTGCGGCCCGTGGGCGGATCGCATCCAGGGTCCGGACGGAAAGGGGCAGGGGCGGCTCCGTCTGTCGAAGGGCGTGCACGTCAATGTGCCCCGCGTCCGGCTGCCCCTTCGCCAGGCCGTGGCGATGACCTCGCCCGCAGACGGCCGCCTGATGTTTGCGGTACCCGACGGGGCGTTCGCCTACGCAGGCACGACCGACACGCCCTACGAGGGGGACCCGGATCGGGTGGCGGCGGATGCCTCTGACGTGGCCTACATTCTGGGGGCGCTCAACTCCTCCTTTCCAGGCTGTCGCATCACCGAAGACGATGTGATCAGCGCGTGGGCAGGGCTTCGGCCTCTGATTGCCGGCGACGCCCGCAACACCTACGAGACCTCGCGGGAACACGCGGTCTGGGAGGGCGCGCCGGGCCTTCTGACGATCGCCGGGGGCAAGCTGACGACCTACCGCGCCATGGCCTGCGACCTGCTTCGGGCCGCTGAACCCCATCTCCGGGCGGCCGGCGTCCGCCCGAAGGGCGTGAGAGACACCGCCCGCACGCCGCTGCCGGCCGTGCCCGAAAGGGCTGCCGGGTTCTCTGCGGGGGCGGGTTTGCGGGGCGCGTTCCCTGCGTGGGGGGATGTGGACCGGGCGGTGGAAGGGGAGATGGCGCTGACGCTCTGCGACGTGCTTATCCGTCGCACCCGCGTCTTCCACGAGGCCCCGGACCAGGGGCTCTCCCTGGCGGCGGAGGTCGCCTTGCGGATCGGGCCGGCCCTGAACTGGGACGAAGTGGATCGGAGACGTCAGATCGCTCTGTACGAGGCGGAGGTCGCTCTGAGCCGGGCGTGGAGGAAGGGGTAAGAAAAGGCGAAAGGCGAAAGGCGGAGGGCGAAAAAAGATGCTTTCGCCTTTCGCTTTTCGCCCTTCGCTTTTTACAAGGACGCCTCTACTGGCTCTCCATCCCTTTGTCTTTTTTCTCCTTTGCCAGCAGGGCGAGGGGAAGGATGACGCAGTAGCCGGCGACGAGCAACAGGGGGGCCACGGTCATGCTGATGAAGCCGTTCACCGGAGGGATGCCTAAAAAGATGTAGCCCAGGCCGATGACCCCCAGGCCGATCCAGAACAGCCGCCAGTTGCGCTGCGTATAGGGGAGGGGCTGGGGGAGGACCACCCCCCGGCGGGCCTGCCTGCGGGCGGCGCGCGGGGGTCTGTTGGTCGGTCGGTTCATGCTTATCGTTCGTCCGCCTCCGTGATCCGGGCGGCCTTGCCCCGCAGGCGCTTCAGGTAGTTGAGGCGCGCGCGCCGGACCCGGCCCCGCCGGATCCGCTCGATCTGGGCGACCCGGGGAGAGTGGATGGGGAAGATGCGCTCGACGCCCACCCCGCTGGCGATCCTCCTCACCGTGACGGTCTCGGAGACGCCGGACCCCTTGCGCTGGATCACGTCCCCCTCAAAGACCTGAACCCTCTCCTTCTCCCCTTCGATCACCCTCACGTGTATTCGAAGTGTGTCTCCCGATTTAAAGTCAGGAACATTGTCTTTAAGCCCTTCGCGGGAGACCGCAGCTAAAAGATCGACAGGCATGGCATAAGCTCCTTTGTGCGTCAGCGTTCAGCCGTCAGCATCCAGCGATCAGCAAAAGACAAAGGTATAGCCGATTTTGCTGATCGCTGATCGCTGTGTTGTTGTTCAATCCGCGGCCTCGATCTGCGCCGGGGACCCCTGAGGGCGGTTCCTGAAAAACGCCTCGCGATCCGGCGTGGCGAGGGGGATCGTGTCTGAAACCGGGTCCAGGATCGGAACCTCCTCTTTTTGCCTCATGACCCGCCAGATGTCCCAGAGGCACCTGGGGCTGAGGCCGGAGGTGTTTTGCAGCACTTTTCTGAATCGTCGGAAGGGGTTGTAGAACGTCAGGTAGGCCTTTCTGAGCTTGGCCTCGATCACATCGCCAGGCACGGAGTCCCGGTGAAAGACGACCCTTGAGCCCGTGAAGTTGGCCCAGTTGTTGTCAAAGATGCGGTCCTTGTTGCGCTCCCAGTCCGCGGTGCCCGGATAGGGGGTGAGGATGGAGAACTGGGCCTGGTGGGCGTCCAGGTCCTTGGCGTACTGGATCGTGCGTTCGATGTCGGCCTCGGTCTCGCCCTCGGCGCCGATGATGAAGGAGGTGAGCGCCCGGATGCCGTGGGAGCGGAGCAGTTCGACGGCCTCGTGGCCGGTGCTCAGGCTCATCTTCTTGTTCCAGTGGACCAGGACGTGCTCGTTGCCGGACTCCAGGCCGAGGAAGACGTTGGAACACCCGGCCTGCGCCATGTGCTCGACCAGGGCGGGGTGCCTGACCAGGATGTCCGCGCGGGACTGGCACCACCAGTGGACCTTGAGGCCGCGCTCGATGATCTCGGCGCAGAGTTCGTGGATGCGTTTGTGGTCGGTCGTCAGCAGGTCGTCCACCAGGAGCGCGCCCGTGAACCCGTAGTCCCTGCAGAGGTCCTCCAGCTCATCCACGGCCCGCACGGCCTCCCGCGACCGCCACTTGCGCTTCTGGTAGAGGGTGGGGACCGAACAGAAGGTGCAGTCGAAGGGGCACCCCCGGCTGGTGATCATGGTCGTCACGGGCTTGCCCCTCAGCCGGGTGATCTTGTAAGGCTCCATGTTCAGGAGGTGCCGGGCGGGCCGGGGGAGGTCATCCACGGTCTTGATGTCGGGGATCTGGGGGTTGTCCACCACGGCCTTGGCGTCCGCGTCGTACCAGGAGAGGCTGGGGACCGTCCGGGGGTCGAACCGGGACCCCTCCTCCTCCAGGTTGCGGCAGAGGATGGAGACGGCCTGCTCCCCTTCCCCCCGGATGACGAAGTCCACGTAGCCGAGGCGGAGCGTGGTCTGCGTGGTGAAGGTGACGTGCGTGCCCCCGATCAGGGTGCGGCACCCGGCGTCGTGGGCCTTTTGGGCATACTGCAATGCCTCAGGATACTGGGGCGTGGTGCAGGTGATGCCCACCAGGTCGAACCCGTCGTAGGTCTCCGGCCCTTCGTGGAACGACATGTCGCGGACCTCCACGTCGTGGCCGTCGGCGTCCAGCTTTCCCGCCACGTAGAGAAGGCCCAGCGGGGGGATGATCACACGCGTGGCGAAGTAGAGGCTGTGGAGAGGCGGGCTGATGAGCAGGATTTTCATCTATGGGCCTCCGGGGTTATGGCGCGCGCTTCGAGTTCCTCGGCTTCCGTCTCGGAGAGGGCCTCCCTGTCGAGGAGGTCGGGCCTCCGCTCCGCCGTTCGGAGAAGGGCCTGGCGACGTCTCCACCGGGCGATCTCCCGGTGGTTTCCGTTGACCAGAACGTCGGGGACCGGCTCCCCCTCGAACACCCTGGGGCGGGTGTACCAGGGGCAGTCCAGCAGGCCCTCCTGAAAGGAGTCCGACTGCGCGGACTCGAAGTTTCCGATGGCCCCGGGCAGGAGCCTCACCACGGCGTCCACCAGCACCATGGCCGGGAGTTCTCCGCCGCTCAGGACGTAATCGCCGATGGATATTTCGTCGTTGACATAGAGCGTGCGGACGCGTTCGTCTATCCCTCTGTAATGGCCAGACAGCAGGATGAGGTGCGGTTCAAGAGAGAGGTGGTTGGCCAGCCGCTGCGTCAGCGGCCGCCCCTCCGGCGTCAGAAAGATCGTGCGGTGCGGGCCCTGGGCAGAGGTGAGCGCCCGCAGGGCTCGCGCGAGGGGCTCGGGCCGGAAGATCATACCACCCCCGCCTCCATAGGGGGTGTCATCGACGGTGCGGTGTTGATCTTCTGTGAAGTTTCGCAGGTCGTGGACGCGAATACCGACGATCCCGGCCTTCTGCGCCCTCTCCACGATGCTGTGGCTGAAGGGGCCTTCGAACATCTCCGGGAAGATGGTCAGGATGTCGATCTGCATAGGAGAAATGCAAAATGCAAAAATGTAAAATGAGATTTTATTTCAGCAACTCTTGGATGCCCCGAACGACGATCTTTTTGTGTTCCGTGTCGATGCGCACGAACTCCCGCACCGCCGGGATAAGGACCTCGTCAGAGCGGGGAGACGACCCTGTGAACCGTCCGGGGTGGAGGCGCACGACAAAGGCGTCGTTGGCCGGGAGTCGCAGGACGTCGCTCAGGGTCCCGACCGGCTGCCCGTCCTCCGTCAGCACGTCGTATCCGACCAGGTCGAAGACGTAATAGGTCCCCTCAGGCAGGGAGGGGACCTCCTCGCGGGAGACGAGGAGATAGGCATCCCGAAGGGCGTCGGCCTGCTCCGACGAGTCGATGCCGTGAAACTTGAGGAGGGGGGCCGTGTCGTGGCCGGCCACGGATTCGACGGTCAGGGTCACGAGCGTCCCGTCCGCTTTTTCGACAACGACCTGATTCAGCGTCCGGAAGCGGTCGGGGGCATCGGTCAGGGGCGTCACCCGAACCATCCCCTTCAACCCGTGCGGACGTGCGATCTGACCGATGGCGACCATCATTCAGCGCGGTGAACTGAGACTTTCCTCAGCAGGGGCGGCGGACTCCGGCTTGCCCTTCCGCATCGCGTCCCACCTCCGCAGAAGGCCCTGGTTGCGCAGGAGACTGCGGGCGGTGTCCGTGGGGATCGCGCCGCGGCGGAGCCACAGGAAGACCTGCTCCTCGTTGATGTTGACGATTGGAGGGTTTTTAAGCGGGTTGTAGTAGCCCAGTTCGTCGATGGTCTTTCCGTCCCGCGGGACGTTGTCCGTGGCGGCCACGAGGCGGTAGAACGGGGCCTTCCTTGCGCCCATGCGCTTGAGGCGAATCTTGACAGCCAAAGAGGACCTCCAGAGTAAGAAACAGGGAAACGGAGAAGTGGAGAAACGGGGAAACGGGGAAAAATTATTCACCGCTTCACCGCTTCTCCGTTTCTCCCATTCGCTATTTTTGTCACCTGAACATGGACATCATCCCCCGTCCGGGTTTCATCCGGCCGAGGCTCTTCACCATCTTCTGCATCTGCTGGAACTGCTTCAGGAGCCGGTTGACCTCCTGCACGTTGCGCCCGCTGCCCTGCGCGATCCGCCGCCGGCGGCTTCCGTCGATGATGTGCGGCTTCTTTCGCTCCTCGCGGGTCATCGACTTGATGATCGCCTCGACGTGGACAAAGGACCGGTCGTCGAACTGGAGGCCCTTGAGGGCGCGCCCCGCGCCGGGGATCATGTCGAGCAGCTGGTCGAGCGGTCCCATCTTTTTAACCTGCTGCAACTGCTCCAGGAAGTCCTCGAAGGTGAAGGCCTCTTTCCGGAGCTTCTGTTCGAGGGCGGCGGCCTGCTCGGCGGACACGGCCTGCTCGGCCCGCTCGACGAGCGAGAGGATGTCGCCCATCCCCAGGATGCGGGAGGCCATCCGGTCGGGGTGGAAGGGCTCCAGGGCATCCACCTTCTCCCCCACCCCCACGAACTTGATCGGCACGCCGGTGACTTCCCGGATGGAGAGGGCCGCCCCCCCGCGGGCGTCGCCGTCCATCTTCGTCAGGATCACGCCCGTGAAGTCGAGGCGGCGCTTGAACTCCGTGGCGGCGTTGACGGCGTCCTGCCCTGTCATGGCGTCGGCCACGAACAGGATTTCGTGGGGGGAGGTGCGCGCCCGGATGCGCTCCACCTCCGCCATCATCTCCTCGTCCACGTGGAGCCGGCCCGCCGTGTCCAGAATGAGGGTGTCGGCCCCCCCGTTCCGGGCTGCGGCGAGGGCATCTGCACAGATGTCCACCGGGTCTGCCCCGTCCGCTCCCCGGTGGACGGGCACTTCGATGGACTTGCCGAGGATTTCGAGCTGATCCACGGCCGCCGGACGGTAGACATCGGCGGCCACCAGGGCGACCCTGCGGCCTCTGGACTTGAGGAATCGGGCGAGTTTGGCCGACGCCGTGGTCTTGCCTGCCCCGTTGAGCCCGACGACCAGGAGGACGGTCGGGGGGATGTTGCTGAAGGCGAGGGCGTGATGCCGGTCGCCCAGGAGGTGGACCAGTTCTTCGTGGACGACCTTGATGACCTGCTGGCCGGGGGTCAGGCTCTTGAGGACCTCCTGCCCGACGGCGCGCGCCCTGACGCGGTCGATAAAGGTCTTGACGACCCGGTAGTTGACGTCGGCCTCGAGGAGGGCGCGACGGACCTCCCGCAGGGCCTCCTCGATGTTGACCTCGGAGAGTTTGCCGTGTCCCCGGAGTCGTTTGAAGACCCCCTCTATCTTTTCGGTGAGCGCGTCGAACATAAAGGCGTGAGGCGTGAGGCGTGAGGCGTGAGTAATAAGTAACCAAATAGCAGGTAAGTATAACTATTTCCCCCTTTAAAATCAATGCTATTTTTCGGCGCGGGCGGCCTCGCGCAGGGCCCGGATGTTGGCCTCCACCTGTCCCCCCTTGAAGACGGAGGACCCGGCCACGAAGACCTCCGCCCCGGCGCGGGCAACGTCGTGGATGTTAGAGAGGCCGATGCCGCCGTCCACCTCGATCTCCGTCCGGGCGTCTGTCCGGTCGATCTCGCGCCGCAGGGCCTCGATCTTCCCGACGGCGGAGGGCATGAACGCCTGTCCCCCGAACCCCGGCTCCACGGACATGACCAGGGCGAGTCCGATGCGGGGGAGGAGCGGAAAGAGGGCCGGGGGGGACGTGGCAGGCTTGATGGAGACGCCGGCGATCCTGCCGCGTTTGCGGATTTTGTCCACCAGGGCCGGGACGTCTCCATCGATCTCAAAGTGGACGGTCAGGATATCCGCCCCGGCGTCGAGGAAGGCGTCGGCGTAGCGGGCCGGGTCGGAGATCATCAGGTGCACGTCCAGAGGCAGGGCCGTGCGCCGGCGGATGGCCTCCACGACGAGGGGCCCAAAGGTCAGGTTGGGGACGAAGTGGCCGTCCATGACGTCGAGGTGGATCAGGTCTGCGCCTCCGGCCTCGACCCGGCGGACCTCCGACGCCAGGTCCCCGAAGTCGGCGGAGAGAAAGGAGGGGGCGATTTTGATCACGGGAAGCCTCAAGATAAGCCATCAGCTATCAGCTATCAGCTATCAGCGGCCCTCACCCTCCCCCCTCTCTTCAGACAAACCTTTGCTGCCCCCTCCCTCTCCCAATTTTGGGAGAGGGAGGGGGTGCAGGGGGTGAGTGAGGGTTAGCTGACTGCTGATTGCTGACAGCTAATAGCTCTGTTTCACTTGCTGATGGTGAGGTCGATCCTGTCTCCGGCCCGGACCTCGGCCCCGGCCCCGGGGTTCTGCTCCAGGACTCTATCCGCCTGGACGTCGGCCTCCTCGCGGTAGGCAACCTCCCCCACGGCCAGGCCGAGGCTGTCCAGGAGGGCGAAGGCGGCCTCCGCGCCGGCGCCCACCAGGTTGGGGGCCGGGAAGGGAGGGAGGGGCCCCCGGCTCACCTGGAGGTCCACGGCGCTCCCGCGCGAGACCTGGGTCCCCGGCTCCGGGGCCTGCCCCACGACCACGCCGACCAGGGCCGTGGAGGGGATCTCCTCGACCTGACCCACGGCCAGGCCGGCCTGCTCGACCCGGAACTTAGCCTCGCGCAGGGAGATGCCGGTCGTCAGGTCGGGCACTGTAAAGGGTTTATCTCCCCGGCTGACGGACACGTAGACGGTGCGGCCCTCCTTGACCCTGGAGGCCGGGCCGGGCCGCTGAAAGATGATGCGGCCGTCCGGCACGCCGGGGCTCCATCGCTCCTCCTCCACGCGGAGTTTCAGGCGTTTTCGGGCGAGGACCTGGTGGGCCTCGGCGGTTGTTTTGCCGGAGACGTCCGGGACCTCGATCTGCATCCCCTGGCGGGTCACGGCGGGCATGACCAGGAGGTCCAGGGCCATTCCGACCAGGATGGCCGCCAGGGCGGCCCCGACACCGAACAGCAACGCCTCCCGTCCCAGGTCCTTCAGGGTCACCGGACCCTCCGAAGTCGCGCTGCAAAGGCCCCGTCGCAGTCGTGACGGTGGGACCAGGTCTGGACGTAAAGGTTCGCCACCGCCGCAATCGCAGGCGAGACGCCTGCACTACGATTTTCGTCGAGGCAATCCCGCGCAGGCTCGACCTCGAACTCCGGGTGGGCGGCCAGGAACGCCTCCACGACACCCTCGTTCTCCTCGGGCTCCGTCGTGCAGGTGCTGTAGACCAGGACGCCGCCTCGGCGGACAGAGGCCGCCCCCCGCGACAGCAGCTGGAGCTGGGCCTGGGCGAGTTCCCGGAGGTCTGAGGGGCCTCTGCGCCACCGGATGTCCGGGCGTCGGGCCAGGACGCCCAACCCTGAACAGGGCGCGTCGACGAGCGCGCGGTCGAAGGCCCCGCAACGGATAGACAAATCGTCCCCCGCGTCGAAGGTCGAGGCGTCCAGGGCGGCCGTCTCCACGCTCCGGAGGCCGAGCCGGCGGACGTTCTCCGTCAGGCGGCGCAGGCGTCCGGCGTGGCGGTCCAGGGCCACCACCCGCCCCCGGTCCCCCATCCGCTCGGCGATGAAACCGGTCTTGCCTCCGGGCGCTGCGCAGAGGTCGAGCACGGTCTCGTCCGGCCGGGGGTCGAGCAGGTGGACGGCGAGGCCGGCGCTCACGTCCTGGACCGTGGCCCATCCCTCCTGGAAGAGGGGGGTCCTGAACAGCCCCCACCCCTCCTCGACCACGAGGAACCCCTCCTGCAGGGGGTGGGGTCGGACCCGCACCCCTTCGGCGCGCAGCCGGTCGAGCAGGGTCTGGAGGGGGCCCTTCAGGCCGTTGTGGCGCAGGATGACCGGGGGGATGCGGTTGTTGGCCCGGCAGAGGGACTCCGTCTCCTGGGGGCCGAGGCGGTCCACCCACCGCCGGACCATCCAGGCGGGGTGCGACCAGAGGATGGCGAGCCGGTCCACAGGGTCCATCTCCCCGGCCACGACGTCGGCGCTGCGCAACGAGTATGCCTCCGAGCGGTCCGCGACCCGGCGCAGGACGGCGTTGACCAGCCCCGCCGTGCCCGCGTGCCCGTGCTGTCGGGCGAGCCGGACCGACTCCGAGACGGCGGCGTAGGCCGGGATATGTTCGAGGAAGAGGATCTGATAGGCGCCGATCCTCAGGATGTTGCGAATGGGGGGCGGCAGGCCCTCCAGCGGACGGGTGAGCAGCCGGGAGAGGGTGTGGTCGATCCGGCCCTGCCAGACGACCGCGCCTCGCACCAGTTCGCGGGCGAGGTTCCGGTCCGCGTCGGTCAGGGCGCTGGCCCCCAGCCGGGCGTTCAGAAATTCTTTGGGGTAGGCCCCGGTGGTCTCCAGCCGGACGAGGGACTCCAGGGCGATCTCGCGGGCATCTCGCCAGCGGCGGGGTTTCTTGGGGGGCGCGGGGATTGCGGTTGCGTCGGACATGCTGAAGTGTTTAAGAAGATAGAAGAGATAAAGGACTTGACGCAACCATGCGCAAGTCCTATTTTGCAAGGAAATATCTCTCAGCGGTCCGTGGGAAAGATGAGCGTGAAGATGGTCCCTTTTCCGACCTCGCTCTGCACGGCGATGCTTCCGCCGTGGTTGTCCACGATCCGCTTGCAGATCGAGAGCCCGAACCCGTGCCCCGTGCGTTTGGTGGTGAATCCGATCTCAAAGATCTTGGCGAAGATGCCGGGGGGCATCCCCGGCCCGTTGTCGGCGACGGTCACGACCACCTTTCCCTCGGCCCTTCGGAACGCGGTCGTCGTGGTGATCCGGTCCGCCCCGGCGTCAGCGGCGTTCGCGTAGAGGTTGAGGAGGACCTGCTGGATCTGACCGCTGTCGATCTCCACGCAGGGGAGCTGCTCTTTGAGGCAGAAGACGAACTTCACGTTCCGGTAGCGGTGCTGGGGCTGAATGAAATGGACCAGCTTGACGGTCAGGTCGCCGAGGTTCGTCGGCTGTTTCTTAGTGTTCTGCGCCGAGAAGTCCATCAGGCTGCCCGTGAATCTTTCAATTCGCCGGACCTGTTCCTGGATGGTCGTCACGCTCTTGGTGACGCGGGGAAACGCCTGGATGTCGGGGTTGGCGCCGAGGATTTCGGCGTGGCCGGAGATGATGGAGAGGTAGTTGTTGAGTTCGTGTCCGATGTCGGCGGCCATCTGGCCGGCCATGGCCAGCTTCTCGGACTGGATGAGCTGGTGTTCGAGCGATTTGATGTCCGTGACGTCCCGGTTGGCGATGACCGCGCCCGCGATCAGGTTGCCGCGCTTGTAGGGGGCGACGACGGTGTCGACGTAGATGCGACCTTTTTTTTCGTCCTCGTATTCCACCTGGAACCGGGCGACCTCGCCGGACCCCATGACCTCTTCGATGCGCTCCCGGAAGCGCTCCTGAAGGTGAGGCAGGAGGTCGAACAGGTCGCGGCCGATGAACTGCTCCGCGGGGACGTCCCGAGCCACGAGGCCCCAGCGACCGGAGGCCCGGTTCCACTCCGTGATGCGGAGCCTCCGGTCCACCACGATCACGCTGTCGTAGATGCTCTGAATCAGGTCCTCATCCACCCGGCGCAGGCGGCCCGCCATGATCTTGACCAGATTCTCCAGCACGACGCGGTGGGCCTCCGGGTTCCGGGCAAAGGCGCGATCCAGGGCCTCTCTGAGAAAGACGCGGACCTGGGTGTCTCCGAGGGCGCGCACGGTGGCGCTGCGGGGTTGCCGGTCCACGAGGGTCATTTCGCCGAAGCACTCCCCCTCCCTGAGGGCGCCGAGCGCCTCCTGACGCCGGTCGGGCGTGGCCTTCTCCACCTGCACGGCCCCTGACACCACGATGAAAAGGGCGTCCCCCTCTTCCCCTTCGGCGATGATCACCTCGCCGTCGCGGTAGGTCCGTTGCTCCGAGACGCCGAAGAGGGAGGCCCTCCCCTGGGTGGTCAGGCCGTCCAGAAGCGGGATGTGGAGCGCCGGGGAGGTTGAGGGCATGGGGCACACTTCAGTCGAGGATGAGAAGCTCACAAGATACGAGATACGAGATACGATGCGTTAAGATAACCATATCCGGCAAAAAATCAAGGGAGAAGGCGAATCGCGAAAGGCGCAAAAAAAGGCCGAAAGGCGCGAAAAGAACGGGACAGGCATTGCAAAGTGAAAATTGCAAATTGCAAATTGCAAAATGAAACAGTCGCTTTTGCCCTGGTCCTAGCGGCTCTGATGCCTCTGGCGTGCGTCGGCGGGGCCTTCGGGCAGGAGGCGGACTCCCTGTCCGCGCGGGGGCTTGCGGGCGCTGTGGAGGACTCGGAGGCGGTGCGCTACGAGGCGGATCGTGTCACGTACGATCTCTCATCCGGGGAGATGATCCTGGAGGGGCGCGTGAGGCTGCGCTACCGGGAGGTGGACCTGTCGGCGGGCCGGGTGTTCTTCCATCGGGAGAGGCGCCTCTTAGAGGCCGAGGGGGCGCCCGATTCGACGGGCCGCATCGTCGATCTCCCGATCTTTCGCCGGGCAGGGGAGGAGGTGCGCGGCGTGCGGATGGCCTACGACCTGAGGACCGGGCAGGGGCAGGTGACGGAGGGGCGCACGACGTTCGAGCGCAAGGTCCTGCACGGCGCCACGATTCGCACGGGGCAGGACCGGACCGTGCGCATCCGGGGGGGCTCGCTGACCACCTGCGACCTGGACCACCCTCACACGGATTTTTACTGCCGGGACCTCAAGGTCATCCCGGACGACAAGGCCATCGCCCGGTCGGTCCTGTTCCGCGTGGGGGGGATTCCGGTGGCGTGGGCGCCGTTCTACGTGTTCCCGATCAAGCAGGGGAGGCACTCGGGCATCCTGACGCCTAACTTCGGGGGCAACGCCCGCGACGGCCTGTTCGTGACCAACCTGGGCTATTACTTCGGGTCGAGCGACTACTGGGACGCCACGACGAGCCTGAGCCTCCGGGAGCGGGGGGGGGCGCTCGTGCGGGCTGACGCCCGCTACGCCCTGCGGGACCGTTTCAACGGCGCTCTGGACGTGGCGTTTGAGGCCCGGCGCAGCGGCGGGCAGACGACGGGACACGGCTGGCGCGTGGAGGGGGAGCACTACCAGCGGATCGGGAGGCTGTCCACCCTGCGCGGGAGCGGGAGCTTTCTGAGCGACCGGGAGTTCAACCGGCAGAACAGCAGCAATCTGTATGACCGCCTCAACCGGTCGCTCCGGTCGAACCTCTCCTACGACCGGCGCTGGGAGGGTTCGGGCAACAGCCTGCAGGTCATCTTTCTGCACGAACAGGACCTGGAGGAGGAGGAGACCCGGTTTCTGTCGTTTCCGTCCATCACCTTCCGGGGGGGGCACAGGCCGCTGTGGAAGGCAGACGGCAGACGGCAGACGGCAGAAAAGGCGACGGACGACCGACGACGGACGACCGCAGAAAAGG
>CAYRZX010000043.1:8715-27918 GCA_964428665.1 uncultured Gemmatimonas sp. | reverse complement strand
GCCAAGGCCCTGGTCGGCGGCCTCTCCCTCACGCTAACCCTGCAGGACGGGCGTCTCGCCGTCGACGACCCGGCCTGGAAATACATCCCCGCCTGGAAGGGCCACCCGGAGAAGTCCCGGATCACGATCCGGCATCTGGCGACCCACTCCTCCGGGGTCGAGGACGCCGAGGAGGCCGGCCTGCCGCACGACCGCCTGCCCGGCTGGAAAGGGGCCTTCTGGAGGCGGGAGCCGGACCCCTTCTCCATCGCCAGGGACCAGGCCCCGGTCCTCTTCTCCCCCGGCTCGGCCTACGCCTACAGCAATCCGGGCATGGCCATGCTCGCCTACGCCGTCACCGCCAGCCTGAGGGGAGCGCCGCAGCCGGACCTCCGCTCCCTCCTGCGGGGGCGCATCATGGGGCCCCTCGACCTGCCCGACGAGACCTGGGAGATCGGCTACGGCACGACCTACGAGGTGGACGGCCTCCCCCTCTGCGCGAACTGGGGCGGCGGCAGCTACACGCCGCGCGCCGTGGCCAGCGTGGGCCGGCTGATGCTGCGCGGCGGGGACTGGGAGGGGGAGCAGCTCCTCGCGCCGGAGTGGGCTCGAATGGCCGTCGCCTATGCCGGCACGCCCCTGCCCCACAGACCTGCGGGGGACCCGAGGCCGGGGTCCGGCCTGGGGTGGTGGACCAACTTCGACGGCGTCTGGGAATCGGTCCCGAAGGACGCCTTCGCCGGGGCCGGGGCGGGGAACCAGATCCTCCTAATTGTCCCCAGCCTGGGCCTGATCGCCGTGCGGAACGGGGCCTCCCTCGGCGAGAAGGGCGAGGGGTTCTGGGGCCCCGTGGAGAGATACCTGTTCAACCCCCTGATGGAGGCGGTCATGGATACTCACAGCGCATCCGGCGCGCCCTGCCCGCCCAGCCCCGTCATCGCAGGCGTGACCTGGGCGCCCCCGGAGGACATCGTCCGCAGGGCCACCGGCAGGGGGAGGGACGGGAGCGACAACTGGCCCCTCACCTGGGCGGACGACGGCCACCTCTACACCGCCTACGGGGACGGCTACGGCTTCGACCCCATCCTCCCGACCAAGCTGGGCCTCGGCTTCGCCCGCGTGACGGGCGGCCCGGCCGACTTCGTCGGCGAGAACATCCGCTCCGATGCGGAAAACGCCGGTATGGGCCGGTCCGGCAAAAAGGCCAGCGGTCTGCTGATGGTGGACGGCGTCCTCTACATGGTGGCCAGGAACGCCGACCTCAACGGCCACGCCTGCCAGATCGCCCGGTCGAAAGACCGCGCCCGGACCTGGACCTGGTGCGACTGGACGTTCGAGGCGTTCGGCTACCTGACCTTCCTCAACTTCGGCCAGGACTACGCCGGCGCGCCCGACCCCCACAGAGACCACGTCTACCTGGTCTCCCACGACGGCCCCGGCGCTTACGAGCCTGCCGATCGCTTCATCCTGGCCCGCGTGCCCAGGGGGGAGATCGCGAACCGCAGCGCCTACGAGTTCTTCGAGAGACTGCGCCCGGACGGCAGCCCTGTCTGGACAACGGACGCTCACCGGCGCGGCCCCATCTTCACGAACCCCGGACGCTGCCTCCGTTCGGGCATCAGCTACAGCGCCCCGCTCAGGCGCTACCTCTGGTGGCAGCAGATCCCCGGCAGCGGCCCGGACACCCGCTTCAGCGGCGGGTTCGGGGTCTACGACGCCCCGGAACCCTGGGGCCCCTGGACCACGATCTACCATACCCCGCTGTGGGACGTGGGACCCGGTGACATGGCCTCCTTCCCGACCAAATGGATGAGCGACGACGGGAGGACGTGCCATCTCGTGTTTTCTGGGAACGACAACTTCTCCGTCCGCCGGGCGACCTTCGCCCTTAGAGAATAGTGAAGCGGGGAACCGGAGAAGCGGGGAACCGGGGAAAAGAATCTCTCCGTTTCTCCGGTTCTCCCTTCTCCGTTTCGGTTTGTTCCTCCGCGTCTCTGCGATGGGTTTGGCTATAGGCCCTAAAACCGATGTCCTCTCCCGAATTCCGCCTCCGCACCGCGCTGACCCCGGACGCCCGGCTCCTGTTCGCCACGCGCGTCGTCCGCCTGTTCGCCTACGGCTTCCTCTCCGTCGTCCTCGTGCTCTACCTGGAGCAGGCCGGCCTGAGCACCCCGCAGATCGGCCTGCTCCTCACCCTCACCCTGGTCGGGGACACCCTCATCTCGCTCTACATGACCACGGCGGCGGACCGTCTCGGCAGGCGCCGGATGCTCCTCCTCGGCGCGGGCCTGATGCTGTTCGCGGGCGTCCTGTTCGTCCTGACGGACAACTTCCTGCTGCTCGTGATCGCCGCCACCGTCGGCGTGATCAGCCCCAGCGGCGGGGAGATCGGCCCCTTTCTGTCCATCGAGCAGGCGGGGCTGTCCCAGACCGTCCCGGGCGAGCATCGCACCCGGGTCTTCGCCTGGTACAACCTGGTCGGCTCCTTTGCCGCGGCCCTGGGCGCGTTCGCCGGAGGCGCGCTGACCCAGGCCCTTCAGACCGCCGGGAGGACCCCGCTCGAAAGCTATCGCGCGGCGGTGTTCGGCTACGGAGGGATGGGCCTGCTCCTCGGCCTGATGTTCCTGCGATTGTCCCCCGCCGTCGAGGCCCCCGGCTCGAACGGCGCTCCCGGCCTCTCGACCCGCTTCGGCCTCCACCGCTCGCGGGGCGTGGTCCTCCGGCTCTCCGCCCTGTTCGCCCTGGATGCCTTCGGGGGCGGCTTCGTCATGCAGAGCATCCTGGCCTACTGGTTCCACGTCCGCTTCGGCGTGGAGCCCGCCGTCCTGGGCGGCATCTTCTTCGGCGCGAACCTCCTGGCCGGACTCTCCGCCCTGTCCGCCGCCCGCCTGGCCGCCCGCATCGGCCTGATCAACACGATGGTCTTCACGCACATCCCCTCCAACATCCTGCTGATCCTGGTCCCCCTCATGCCGAACCTCCCCCTGGCCATCGCCGTCTTCCTCCTCCGCTTCAGCGTCTCGCAGATGGACGTGCCCACCCGCCAGTCCTACACGATGGCCGTGGTCAGCCCGGACGAGCGCTCCGCCGCCGCGGGCGTCACCGGCGTGGCCCGCACCGTGGGGGCCTCCCTCGCCCCCGTCATCACCGGCCCCCTGCTCGCCGCCCCGGCCCTGCTGAGCCTCCCCCTCTTCCTGGGCGGCGGCCTCAAGATCGTCTACGACCTGCTCCTCTACCGCAGCTTCCGCGCCCACAGGCCGCCGGAGGAGAGGGCATCGCATAACGCATGAGGAGGATGGGAAAACCGGTCAGACAAGGCCCTGGAGGAATCCTGGGCCTTTTTTATGGTGTCCCCGCGTTCATTTTTTCCGTGAACCTTTCCTCTCTCACACGATCTATCATGTAGATTGCAGCGCTGCAACCGGGCATCTCCGCTCTGCCATGACCGAATCCCCGCTTAACAAATGGAGTGACGCCCTTCTGGTCCAGGCGGCCCTTGAGGGGCGTGACGAGGCGTTCGCCGTCCTGATCGACCGCTACCGGCCGGCCATCTTCGGGACGGCGTGGTCCGCCCTCCAGGATTTCGACGACGCAGAGGACGCGACCCAGGAGGCGTTCGTGCTGGCGTACAGGCATTTGAACGGCCTGAAAGACCCGGCCAGGTTCGCCCCGTGGGCCTGCTCCATCGCTTCAAACGTCGCGCGCAAATGGCTGGGCAAGAGGGTGTTGAATCGACACAGGTTCGTCCGCCTGGAGGCCGTTTCGGAAGAAGATGTAAAACGCCCAGAACCCCAACCCGGACAGCCGATAAGCCCGGAAGAACTGAAAAAAGCGTTTGAGACGCTCTCCCCGGAGGATCGGGCAGTCACGACGCTCTTTTACCTGGTCGGACTGGACCAGCAGCAGATCGCCGATATACTGGACATCCCTGCGGGAACGGTCAAGAGCCGCCTTCACCGATCCAGAAGGAGACTAAAAAGGAGGTTATTGGACATGGCGAAACAGTCGTTTGAACATCGCGCCACGCGCGAAGATTATGGTCGTGCGGTGATCGGGGGCATGAGAGGGGTGATTCATTGGGAGAGGCTGCTGGGACAGGAGGGTCTTTCCGGGTGGCGATCAGGAAATCCGCTCAGGACCGAAGGGAGCAAGCTTGAGGAAGTCTGGAAGCGCTCCGGCGAAGCGATTATCGGAGAAGATGTAGATGGACATGGAGAGCGCCTGATCACCGGTGACGACTCTTGGATGGATTACGAACTCTCCTTGCTCATGACTCCGCTGTCAGGGGGCAACGCCCAGGTCCAGTTCCGACTGTCAGATGATGGACGACGTTATTACATGCTCGATTTCCTGCTCGGCTGGCAGGCGGTGGCGATCAGCAAGGGGGATCTGAGTCCGGGATCAGGCGGCGTGCAAAAACTCAGTGTCGTCAATTTTCCCATGGAGATCGGAAGAGAGTACGATGTCATGATCGCCGCGCGGGAGGCCTCCCTCACTGCCTACGTCGACGGAAAGCTCGTCAATCAGGCGACGGACTTCTCTTACCGCTCCGGCCCGATCGCCCTGAACGTCTGGCAGAGCAAGACGGCCTACCGGGACCCGCGTATTCGCTTTCTGCATTAGCATCGGACTTCAGCCCGGCGCAGCCGGGCGCGTTTACAGGTAGCGCGGTGATTGATCACCGCGCAAGAGAGAGGGCGTCCTTCATTTCGGACGCCCTCTTTTTTTGTTGCGTCGTTCTATGACCCCTCTCCACTTTAGGCTTGCGTCCAAAAATAATTTTGACGATCTTCCGGGCGGATTATTCGTGTATGTGAGTTGCATCAACTTTTCAGACCCAACCCCCTAACCCCCTTCCCCGCAGGGGAAGGGGGAACAGGCATGTTTTCTCCCCTCTCCCTTCGGGGGAGGGGTCGGGGGAGGGGTCTACTTTTCAACGGAGACCGCATGCCATCCTGGAACAGCCGAGGCGAGAGGGAGTGCAGACAGCGCCTGGAGTCGCACAAGGGGAGGCTCTACCGGAGTTCGCTGACCGTGGCGCACCCCTGCCTCCGGATCAGGGACGAAAACCTGGAGATCGCGCGGACCAACATCAAAAGGCACGACTGGGCGAAGAAGTTCTACGACAACACGGTCGCCCTGGCAGACCACTACGCGGACCGGACCGTCGCCTGGATCGAGACCATGATCCCGGCCCTGACCCCCCTCCACATCTACGGTACCTTCTGCCCCGTCTGCGAGGGGGACAACACCTGGGCCATGATCTGGGACCACCGGGACCCGGAGAAGCTCACCTGCTGCCACTGCGGGGTCGTGATGACCGACCAGAAGTTCCCGGAGGAGGGCCGCCTCGACCTCCCCCGCTCCGGCCAGACCCTCTCTTACTACCTCCGCCGCGGGGAGAAGGGCGACCCCGAATTTGCCACGGGCCGGAACGCCTTCGTCTGGGCCGGCCGGAAGGTCCACACCTCCTTCCTCGGCGCGATCCGGCAGAAGAAGACCCACCACATGCCCGGCGTGGCCCGCGCCCTGGCGATCCTCTACCGCATGACCGGCCAGGACCGCTACGCCCGCGCCGCGGCGACCATCCTGAAGCGCTTCGCCCAGGTCTACCCGAATTACGTGTTCCACGACTACTGGAACACCTTTATGGACTGCGACCCCCTCTACGCCTGCGAGCTGATGGCCCGCGACAAAGACGTCGGCAGGTACGAGGTCAACGCCTGCCCGGACCAGAACGCCCGGTCCGGCATGAAGAGCGGAAAGCTCATCCAGACCTTCTGGGGGTGCGGACGGATGTCCTCCGGCGGCGTCCAGGCCGAGGCCCGTCATCTGATGGACCTGGCCGAGGCCCTGGACCTCCTCTGGGACGCGAAGGACAGGGACGGATCGCCCTTCCTGACCAAGAAAGAACGGGAGACCGTCATACGCGACCTCCTGGCCGAGGGCCTCTTCACCTTCACCCACTGGGAGGGGATCAACAACAAGGTGGCCGGCTGCCGGGTCGGGGAGGTCGCCCTGGGCCGCTTCTTAGGCGCGCCCGCCTACGTCCACAGAGGGGTTGAGGGGTTCGAGCCTTACCTCCGGGGCTTCTTCAACTTCGACGGGAGCACCAACGAAGGCTCCGGCTACTATGCCTACGCCGTCTCCAACGTCCACCTCCTGCCCGAGGTCGCCAGGGGCTACACCGATCCCCCGAGTTACAAAAAAAAGGACCGCTTCAAGGAACTGGACCTCTACGACCCGGACGGCATCTACCGGACCGTCCTGCGCGCCCGCCCGCTGATGACCCTCCCCGACGGGCGCGTGCCCCACACCGCCGACGCCCACGAAGGCCACGCCGGCTGGCCCGGCCCTGCCTGGCTGCACAACATCGGCGCGGTCCGGCTCGGCAGGGAGTTCGTCCCGTTCGTCAACTTCAGCAACGGGGACGACTTCGCCTTCTTCAACCGCCCGGCGGTCATGAAGGGGACCGATCCCCCGCCCGTGCGCGACCTCTTCTTCCCCGGCTGGTTGCTAACCGTCTTCAACACCGGCTATCAGCGCACGTTCCAGGAGGACCTGACCGGCACGGCCACCTTCCTGATGAACTTCTACGAGCCGGACGGCCACGACCACCCCGACGCCCTCAACATCGCGATGTTCGCCGAAGGGGTCGAGGTCCTGTCCGACCTCGGCTACATCGGCGACCACCCCCTCAACGCCAGCATCCGCAGCACCCTCAAGCACAACCTGGTCGTCCTGGACGAGAGAGAGCAGCTCCCGCGCGGCCAGCGCCCCCCCGGCAATCTCCGCCTGATCGCCGCCTCGCCCCGCACCAAGGTCATCGAGGCCGACTGCCGGGCCTACGCCGAGGCCGAGGTCTACCGCCGCTGCTGCTTCATGATTCACCGGGGCGTAGGGCCGGCCTACCTGGTGGACCTCTTCCGCGCGAAGGGCGGGAAGGTCCACGACTACGCCATTCACGGCGAGGGGAAGCTCACCGCCCTGCCCGCATTCGCTGAGGGCAAGCCCATCCCCCTCTCAAAGCGCAGGGGGACGATGGGCCGGGACATCGAGAAACTCCGGGCCGGCAAGACCTGCGGCCAGCCCTGGACCGTCGCCTGGGCCGACGAGGGCGTGACCGTGCGCGTCCACTTCGCCTCCCCCACCGGCGAGGTCATCGTCGGGGAGGGGCCGGGGCAGCGCGACCACTCGGAGATCGGCGCGCGGCACGACTACCTCTTCGCCCGCAACCGGGACCGGGGCCGGGGGAACGCCTTCGTGACCGTCATCGACCACTATCGCGAGACCCCGGACATCGCCGGCGTCCAGGCCATTGCCCCCCCCGACGGCGCCGGAGGCCCGATGGCCCTCAGGGTCTTCCGCCGCGCCGGGGAGGACACCATCCTCCACTCCCCGGACCCCTCCGAACGGGTCTTCGGCAGGATGACCTTTGCGGGCCGGGCCGCCGTCCACTCCCGCGAGCAGGACGGCCGCCTCTCCCTCTTCCTAACCGAGGCCACCCGGTTCACGGCCCTGAACCTCTCCGTGACCTTCCGGCGCCCGGCCATCGAGGGGACCGTCACGGCCTCCGACAGGTCCGGCTTTGAGACAGACGCGCGGATCCCCGACGCCGCTGCCCTGACCGGCAGCTTCGTGGAGGTGGAGGACCCGGAGCAGAAATGCTGGACCGCCTACGCCATCCGGTCCATCCGGGGCCGCCGGGTGGAGGTGGACCACTTCCCCTTCAACGGGGGGACTCGCTTCCGCATCCCCTCCGTCTTCTCTCTGGAGCAGGAGTCCGGGGACGCCCTCCGGCTTCGCGCCACAACCCCCGCCGAGATCAGGCTCCGGACGGATCGCTTCTCGCGGGCCGCGTACGAGCAAGATGGGAAGGAGGTCCGCGCGGCACAGACCCGCGTTGAGGAGGGGTGTCTGACGATCCAGATCGACCCAAAGGCCCTGAAAGCAGGCGAGGGGCTGATCCGGTTGAAAAGCTAAATATCTTGTGCGTGGAATAATATCGCCTGGAGCACAGGCCCTCACCCCGGCCCGCTACGCGGGCCACCCCTCTCCCGTACGACGGGAGAGGGGAAGCCGAGCGCCAGCGAGGCGGGGAGAGGGCCAGAGCCTCAGCGACTTTTTAATAGGCTCTCGATAGGGAGAGAGGAAGCAGGAGAAAACCCATGAAAGAAATCCTGACCCCCCTGCGGGCATACGCGAGAGAGCCTTTGGGAGACACCCCCCCCGAACTCCTCCCGTGGGACTCCGCCGACCCCTGGGGGCTGGACGGCGCCGCGCGCGACGCCCTGGGGCTTCTCATCGCCGGAGAGAGACCGGGCCCCCGGCTGTTCGAGGCCGCAGACTACCTCCTCACCTTCTGCACCGCAGCCGACCGGTCGGAGGGGTTCCCCGACGCCCTGCTCCTGAACGGCGCGGCCCTGGCCCTGTGCGGCTACCTCTGCGAAGGACACCACCCCGAGGCGGAGATCTGGCGGCTGACCGGGTGCGCCCGCCTGGCCACGCAGGCCCACGCGCGCAGGGCCGCGCTGGAGAACCGGGTCGCGGCGGACTGCCTCCTGACCGTCTGCCGCGTGGCCGATGAGCGGGAGCTGCCCATCCTGGCGGACCTGATCACCCTCCGGGAGCGGATGTGGGGCCGGCTGCTCAGCCACGCCCGCGCGGAGCGCCTGCACGTGTCCGGGGCAGACTACCCCTCCCACATGAAGTCCCCGACCCCGCCGGAGCGCGTCGGCGCCCTGATGCGAGACCGGGACTGGCAGGCGAAAGCGCGCAACCCCGAATACCTCCTGTCGGCGGACATGGAGGAGGCCGAGGGGACCTGCCGCAACCTCCTGACCCTGCGCGCCCACATGCTCGTCCGCCACCAGTTCGGGAGCGAGATCGACTGGTACCTGCGGCTGTTCGACGACATCGAGTCCACCGTGGGCCTGGGGGGGCAGAACTTCATCCGGAACCTCGCCGCGGCCTACGTCAGGACCGGCGACGAGACATACGCCCGGCACGCCGCGCGGCTGCTCTGGTCCTTCTACCGCCTCTCCCCTGTCCCGAACCACCGTCAGACCCAGGGCCCCTGGCGCACCCTGGAGGTGGGCAGCCGGCAGTGGCGGGTCTGGGCGGACACCCTCGGCTATCTGGGGCAGACCGATGCCTTCGACCCGGAGACGCACGCCATGCTCGCCCGGTCTCGCCTGGAGCACATCCGCCACCTCCTGAGCTACTGCGGAGGCCCCAACAACTGGTATCAGGTGGAGGCCTCCGGCCTGGCGACCGCCGCCCTCTTCTCCCCCGAGCTGCGGCACGCCGACGCCTTTCTGCGGATCGCCCTGAGACGCCTGAAGTGGATCAACCGCTTCGCCTACTACGACGACGGGTTTCAGTTTGAACTCTCCCACGGTTACCACGTCTTCCCCACCTCGGCGATCTTCGCGGTGGCGAGGACGGCCAGGGCCAGGGGCGTCCCCCTGCCGGGGGACTTCCTGGCCCTCGTGGAGAAGGCCCAGGAGATGTACCTCTACGCGGCCCAGCCGGACCACCTCCTCCCCCTGTTCAACGACTGCAACCCGCAGCCCCTGGACCCGGCCCCCCTCCTGCGCGCGGCCTCGGAGGTGTTCGGGCGGGAGGACTTCCGCTGGGGCGGCACGCACGGCCGGGAGGGGCGAGGCCCCGACCACGCCTCGCACGCCTGGCCCTCGGCGGGCTACTACGCGATGCGGGACCGGTGGGGGGAGGGCGGGCAGTTCCTGTTCTTCGACGGGGCCCCTTACGGGGCCTCCCACCAGCACGAGGACAAGCTGACCTTCACCCTCCACGCGCACGGCCGGCTCCTGGTCGGGGACCCTAACATCTACAGCTATGCCCGGACGGAGCTCACCCACTACTTCAAGTCCTCACGCGGCCACAACGTCGTTCTGATCGATGGCAAGGGCCAGGCCCGGCGCTTCCTCCCCCAGGCCCGGCTGTCCACGCAGGGCCGGAACGAATGGGTGACCCGTCCCGGATTCGACTTCGTCAGCAGCGAGTATCTCGAAGGATTCGCCCCGGACCCCTACCCGGACCGCGGGGAGGCGTCTCAGGTGGACACCGGCTTCACCCACCGCCGGGCGATCTTCTACGTGAAACCCGGCTACTGGGTCCTGTGCGACCTGATCCGGGGCGAAGGCAAAGACGCGCAACGGATAGACAATCCGATGCACACCCTGGAGCAGCTCTTCCACCTCGCCCCGATCCTCTCCCCCGGCGCGTCCGATCCGGTCCGTGCGGGTGAGGTCTCTGCATCCCCGTCGGCCATCCTGACGCGCGACCCCGGCCTCTCCAACCTGGCCCTTCTGCCGGTGGACCCCGACGGTCTGAGCGTGCGCGCGCAGAAGGGCGAGACCTCGCCCGCGGCGGGCTGGTACGGGGTGCTGGGGGAGTTCCCCGCCTGGGACGTGACCCTGACGCGCCAGGCC
This sequence comes from uncultured Gemmatimonas sp., assembly GCA_964428665.1. Taxonomy (GTDB): domain Bacteria; phylum Latescibacterota; class UBA2968; order SICM01; family SICM01; genus SICM01. The sequence continues at coordinate 17,485 of CAYRZX010000043.1, read as the reverse complement.
CCCCTCCCGGCCCGGCTGGACGCGGTCCTCTTCCCCCTGCCCCCCGGCCAGGACACGCGCCCGGCCGTGCGCCGGCTGCGGGCGGACGCCCGGGTGACCGCCTTCCGCATCACCGGCCCCGGGATCGACGACACCTTTCTGCTGTGCGAGGAGGGGACAGGCCCGGTGACGGTGGAGGACGTGACCTTTGAGGGCCGGGCCCTCCTGCTCCGGCGGCAGCCCGAACTCCGAGCCCTGGCCGTGAACCCGGTCCGGGTCCTGATGGCAGGAAAAACGATTGACGATGTCTGGTCCTGAGAAGGAGGTCTCCCATGCAAGCCACCATCTCCCGCCACGCCCTCGACCGCGTGCCCCTCTCCATCATCTTCGACGACTCCACCCTGCTCGTCAACCTCAACTACTTCTTCATGCGCGATCGCAACCCCATCGACGGACAGAGCCGCCGGTGGGAGGACGTCCCCGTGGTCCACCCGGAGTCCTTCACGCGGGAGTTCGCCGAGTGGTGCCTGGAGCACGGCGTCCGGGGCAAGTACAGCGTCGTCCCCTGTCCCGCCGGCCTGGGTCGCATCGACCGGGGCCTCCCCCTGTTCAGCCAGGCCCAGCAGGAGAGCTGGCTGAAGATGTGCCGGGAGCTGATCGTCCCCGCCTACGACATCACCCCGGAGATGATCACCCACACCTTCGTCGTGGACCTGAAGACCCTCCAGCCCGTGGACCCCCAGCTCTGGGAGCAATGGGGGTGGCACAACCTCCCCGTGGACCAGGAGGACCTCGTCACCGACTACATCGCCCTGGCCTGCCAGATCCTGGCCAACGTGGACCTCCCCCCGGAGGGCGTCACCTCCCCCGGCGGGTTCGGAAACCCCATCGACTTCTACGCAAAAGTCACCGGCCACGCCGTCCGGAAGGTCACGGGCAACCCCACCCCCTACTTCTTCAAGCGCGTCTCCGGGAACGGCCCTGTCGAGACCCCCGTCTGGTACCCCGACCGCGCCGCCGGGACCGCCGTGGGCGAGATCATCGCCTCCACTGGCGACTGGACCGGCTCCTGGACCGGCTACGGCGAGGTCAGCGTGGACAAGTACATCACCGCCGACCTGGCCGGAGGCCGCCTCCCCGCCGTCATCGACGCGGGCGACCCCGCCGTGCTCATCAGCCACTGGCAGGGGTTCTACGGCCTGCACAACGACGACCGCCGGGGCTTCAACGCCTTCAAGACCGTCGTCCGCCGCCTGAAGGAGCGCGACCCCCACGGCGAGCGCACGCAGTGGCGCAAGTGCAGCGAGATCACGAACTACGCCTGCGCGCGCGAGATGGCCGGGATCACCGTCCAGGGCAACACCCTCACCCTCGACCTCCCCGTGCGCGTCCCGGACCTTACCCTCCGCCTGACCGATGTCAACGTCCGAAGCGTCTCCATCGACGGCAAGCCCCTGGCGCGCGCCCTCACCCGCGCGGCCTTTCGGGGCAACACCTTCTTTCGCGAGGGCGATGTCACCCTCGTCGCCTTCGACCCTCAGAACCGCAGGGTGACGGTGGACGTTCAGGTGTAGAAGTATCCCATCCGAGGAGATGCGAGTGTGCGGAAAAGCCATGTCTTTCCCTCCCTGAGTCCAACCCGGTCTCAGGCAACTCCCTGTTTTCAGACAATGCCTTTCTGCGCGTCTCGACGCGCCGCGTCATCCGGGGAGGGAGCTGGGGCGGGTCGCCCGTCAACCTCCGCGTCGCCTATCGGGACAGCCACCCCCCGGAAGGCGCAGGCGCCCACGTCGGGTTTCGGTGCGTCAGCCCTGTCGAGCGTCATAGAAAACCGGATTAAAGGAGAAAAACATGGTCGGCGACAAGTTCCTTTGCCCCAAACAGGTCCTCAGAGACCCCCGGACGGGGAGAGAGGTCTGGAAGATGTCGCGCTGGGACGACGCCCACTGCGTGGCGACCTACATGTACTTCCAGGCCTTCTCCGGCAACGGGCGCTACATCGTCTTCGCCTCCGACCGGACCGGGCGCTTTGATCTCTACCGGACCGAGATCGAGACCGGCGAGACCGTCCAGCTCACCGAGCACGCCAGCGGCGGCATGGACGACAAGTCCCTCATCCGCTCCAACATCTCCCCCGTGGGCGTCAACGTCCACCTCGGCGGAAAGGAGGTCTTCTTCCGGGATGGGGACCGCTACCTGGCGGTCCATATCGAGACCCTGGACCAGCGCCTCGTGGCCGGGCGCGACCGGAGCGACTGGGAGACCGTGTACGGCGGCCCCTCCTTCTCCGGGGACGGGACCCGGCTCGTCTGCCTCTACAAGCACAAGAACGGATGCTGCGGCGTGGCCCACGCCGACGTCAACGGCTCCCGCTTTGAGGACGCCTGCCGGTGGCCTACCCCCGACGGGGACCTGGGCCACATCCAGGGGGCCAGCACGCAGGACCTTCAGATCTCCTTCGTCGTCCTCCCGGACCGCCAGAACGACCCCTCGGAATCCAGGGCCAATCGCGCCCGCGCCTATAAGCTCAACGCCGCCACAGGCCAGGTCGAGCCCTTCCTCGTCATGCCCCCCGGCCACCGGGCCACCCACGAGTACTGGGGCCCCGGAGGCCGGCTCTACTTTCACCGAAAGACCGTCCCCACCTGGACGCCCACCAGCATCGCCTCCATCGACATCGCCGGAGGCGACTACCGGGAGCACTACGCCTCCCCGGACCGGAAGCTGGGGCACTCCTGCATTTCGCCGGATGGGCGACGTATCGTCAGCGACGTCCAGGACCTCGCCGGGAACGAACTGATCCAGATCGACTTGACCTCCGGAAGGTCCGGGGTCCTCTGCTGGCCCGACTCCACGTTACAGGACGGCACCGTCGGCCACGTCCACCCCTCCTTCAACTTCTCCGGCGACAGAGTGATCTACACCTCTGACAGATCGGGGAAGGCCGCCGTCTTTGTCGTCCCCTTGAAGACATAACGATGAACGATGAACGATGAACGATGAAGTAAAACCATAATGGTTTTGGCCTTTCGTTCATCATTCATCGTTCTGACTTCATCGTTGTCTTTAGGGTTCGCTCAGCCAGGCCAGAATCTCATCCCTGCGCTGAGTCAGCCCTTTATAGGCAAGCGTCTCCGGCGTCATGGACGCGATCGCCGAGCGGAGCTGGTCGCACTCTTCCGGCCTCTGCTTGATCTCCTCGCAGTCCGTGAGATAGGTCCGGATCGCGAACAGGAAAGCGCCGACGTTCGGGAACCCCCAGAGCGTCTGCCGCTCCACGCGCAGGAACAGCCTGGGGGCGCTCCAGTTGAAAGACTGACGCCGCCACCTTTCGAGCGGAACGCCGGGCGGCGGATCGGGGTGATGGTTCAGGCGTGTGTCGGCCTCGAGCGTCCACGCGAACCGGACGAAAGGCCCCCTGTGCACCAGGGCGTTCACCATTTGCCTGGCCGCCCGGTTGATCCTCTCGATGCCCGCCACCGGCTCGTGAACGGCGGCAAAGTCCTCTCCGACCTTGTCCTCTGCGGCCCAGTGGCTCGGACAGCAGACGTGGAGAGCGCTCAGCCAGTCCCCTCCGTCCCCGGACACGCTGAACACCGCCAGGTCCTCCTGCACCTGGGAGGCCAGCGCGTCCAGCGCAGAGGCGTATGGGGGCGCGACAGGGGCGTGGCAAGACTCCACCCTCATCAGTTGCAGATCCGCATCGAAGGTCAGGACCTCCTCCGTCAGCGCGCAGCGCAGCGCCCGCACGCCGTTCGCCCGCTCCTCCAGGTGAAACAGGTCGGGATGCTCCTGCGATAGCCGGCGCAGGATGAAGCCTGTGACCTCCCCCGCCACGGCAGGGGTGTAATCGGACACCTGATAATACTTGGAGAGCCGCTCCGACCGGGCGAGACATTTGGCCTCCCGGTACTGCTCAAACGTGGCGTCGATCTGAAACACCTGACCGTCCGCCTCTCCGTTCCCGAACGAGGTCCCGAAGGGATAAAGCCCCGGCTTGACCTCGTAAAGCCCGGACCCGGGCGGAAAATACCGGGCGATCCGGGCGCCCGGGGGAATGACGACCTCTTTTAACGCTGGACAGGCATTCATAGGAGATAATCAGTAATTCATGAAATGGCGGCTGACGGCCCAGAATCGGTCGGTTCACCGATAAGCTGTAGGAGGGCAGGGAACGCGACCTCATGGGAGCGTTTGGGGAAGGGGGGTCTCCCCGCCCGGCGAACCAATTCGACAAGACCGACGGGCGCGGATACCGCGCCCCTACGCCTGGTCTAAAATCGCCCAAATCTGGGCCACATGTCGCCACCTGCTCGTACATGGGAGATTCAATGGACCAGAACAGAAACAGAAATGACCGCCCGCGCGCGCGGGAAGTGGGCGTCCTCGTCGGAGTCGGAACGCCCGGCCCGCACAACGCCATCACCGACGTCCGCGGGGTGCGCGTGGGACACGCCACCCTGATCCGGGGGGACGGCCCCCTCCGGGTCGGGCACGGCCCCGTCCGCACCGGCGTCACAGCCATCCTCCCCCCGCGGAACAACTGGTACGACGAGCCTGTCGAGGCCGCCCACTTCGTGTTCAACGGCGCGGGCACCACCGCCGGACTCTCGCTCATCGACGAGTTTGGCCGGATCGAGACCCCCATCGGCCTCACGAACAGCCTCAGCGTCGGGACGGTCTACGAGGGCATCGTCCGCTACATGGTCGAGCGCATCTTCGCCCCTCGCGGGAGCGTCCCCTGGTTCAACCCCGTGGTCGGGGAGACCTCTGACGCCTACCTCAACGACATGGGCGGCCTCCACGTCCGGCCCGAGCACGCCGTCCAGGCCATCGACGCCGCGACCGATGGGCCGGTGGCAGAGGGCGTGGTCGGAGGCGGGACCGGCATGAGCGCCTTCGGGTTCAAGGGGGGCATCGGCACGGCCTCTCGCGTCCTGGAGATCGCGGGTGAGCGGGCCACCGTCGGCGTCCTGGTCCAGTCCAACTTCGGGGGTCGTCTGACTATTTGCGGGGTCCCTATGGACGAACTGCAAACCCCGCCCCCGCCCCCACCCACTTCCGGCAGCTCCATCATGATGATCGTCGCCACGGACCTGCCCCTCTCCAACCGCCTCCTGTTCCGGGTCTGCAAGCGCGCGACATTCGGCCTGGCCCGCACCGGCTCCAGTGGCGGACACGGTAGCGGCGACTACGTCATCGGCTTCTCCACAACTTACCGCACATCGGATGCCATGCCGGCCATCCGGGAGACCCTCGCCCGGCAGGAGGGGGTCATCGACGAGGCCTTCCGGGCCGTGGCCGAGGCCACAGAGGAGGCCATCCTCAACTCCCTGTTCAAAGCCGAGCGCATCGTGGGCAGGGACGGCCACACGCGGGAGGCCCTCCCCATCGACCGCGTCCTGGAGATACTGGATAGACGCGGAGTAAGGCGGACCTCGCCCACCCCCTGACCCCCTCCCTCTCCGTATATGGAGAGGGAGGGGGCACCAAGGGCTTTTCCCCTTCGTTAGGGGAGGGTGAGGTCTCACGGATTGATCTCTATGACCTCCCCCGCCGGCCTCTGGAACGCCTCAAAGAGCTTCATCAGTTCCCGCGCCGACTCCAAATTGCCCCGCGCCGGCCTCCGGCCCTCCAGGATGCACTCCGCGAACTCGATCACCTCGAAGGCGTAGCCCAGCAGGAAGATCTGCTTGTTGTAGAGCTGCCCCAGGGACCACTCCGGCTCCCAGGTGATCGGCGCGCCCGTGTCATCCCCCATGAAGTTCGTCGCCCGGCCATACCCCCCTTCCCCCCTCCCCCCTGGCCGGTAATACGTCAGCCGCACCCCGTTGTCCACCACCACGTTCGCCCCCTGCCCCACCACCTCCACCCGCTCCAGCGGCCCCGTGCCCGACCTCCCGTGCGTGAAGTGCAGGACCCCGGTCGCCCCGCTGATGAACTTCATGGACATCACCCCCCCGCCGTTCGGGCTCCGCTCATAGTAGATATGCCGGATCTTCCCCATCACGTAGTCGATGATGGACCCCGGATGCACGATGTGGTCCAGGAACCCCCGCATCCGGGGGCTTGTCCTCAGCTCCTTCTCGCCCTCCGCCGGGATGTATTGAGGATACTTCAGGCAGATCGACGTGACGCCCCCGAACTCCGGAGTTTCCGTGATCTCCTTCATCCGCCGGATCGCCGGGAAGAACGCCTTCTTCAGCCCCACCATCGTGAACCGCCCCGTCTCCCGCTCCACGGCCATCATCTGCTCCACCTCCGCCACGCTGGCCGCGGGCGGCTTCTCGACCCAGGCGTGACACCCGGCCCGCATGCAGTCCATCGCCATCCCCGGATACAGGGGCCGGTTCTCCCGGTCGTAACCCGTCACGATGTAGACCCCGTCCAGGTCCTCCCGGTCGAGCATCTCGCGATAGTCCGTGTAGGACCGCAGCGCCCCGAACTGCCTCGCATAGCGCTGCGCCCGCTCCGCGACCAGGTCGCACGTCGCGACCAGCTCCACCGGCGCGAACTGGAGCGCCGGGTAGACGTTCCGGAAGGCGTGCCCCCCGCACCCGATGAATCCCGCGCGGATCTTTCGCTCTTCTGACATGTGAGACGCTCCTCTCTCGAATAAGCGGTCAGCCGTCAGCCGTCAACGGCCCCCATATAACGAAACTCGCGGGCAAAAGTCAACACCCACTTCCTGCTTGACTTCCCCCTGCGACGCGCTTTAATTACCGCAGGTATAACGACAGGCGATCCAATGATACTTTTCCCCTCAAAAGTATAATAAGGCATCCCTCCATGAAGAGAACTGCCTCCGGCCTTAAACAGACCTCTCCCCCGACCCCTCTCCTAAAGGAGAGGGGAGAACACCCCCTTCTTATCTTCCCTGAAGGGGGGAAGAAAGGCTGTTCCCCCTTTCCTTCAGGAAAGAGGGTGATGGAACGCGACCTCATGGGAGCGTTTGGCGGAAGGGTCAGGGGGATAGGTCTGGAAGGGGGCTGGGGGGTTAGGTCTGCCCTCATGGCGGTGCTGTTCATTTTAATGGGCTGGACCACCGTAGGGGCGGTTCGCGAACCGCCCCTACAAGACCCGTCGCATCAGTTGCCTTTATCTGTGACGGGGACAGGGCGGCATCCGTTGCCCACCCTGGCACGCCTCTCCTTCTGGGTCCCGCCTGCGCGGATGTCCGAATTCGAGGCCGCCTACCGGGAGAAGGTCGCGCCCATCCTGAAGCGGCACGGGCTAATGGAATCCTCCGAGCGAGGGCGGGCCACGCCGGACAGCATCTTCAGCCGGTTGTTTGAAATGAAGACGCCCTCCGAGGTGGAAGGGAAGCAGAAGGCGCTTCAGGGTGATTCGACATGGAAGGAGGTATTGCGGGGTTTAGGATCGGTATTCAAGACGAGCCAGACAGACAGTCTGATCCGATACAGTTTCAGGCTTTATGCTGCGCCTGCGGGGCTGGGTAAGAAAGCGCCAGCCGGCTCTGGAAAAGTGGTGTCGGCTGGACGTAGGACAGGATACTGGCACACGTATGGTGAGACAGATGGATTCACAGGTGTGGGGTGGGTGTCAATTTTTCAGGATCGGGAGGGGTATCTTTGGTTCGGTACTGAAGGCGGTGTAAGTAGATATGATGGACAGACTTTTACTGCCTTAAATGGATTGGCGAATAATTGGGTGCGTTCGATCTTTCAGGACCGGGAAGGGTACCTTTGGTTCGGCACTCAAGGCGGTGTAAGTAGATATGATGGACAGACTTTTACTACTTTTACCGCCAAAAACGGACTGGTAAACAATGAAGTGTGGTCGATCTTTCAGGATCAGGAGGACAATCTCTGGTTCGGCACTAATGGCGGTGTGACCCGATATGCTCCTTTAACAAGCTCAGGAAGCGCCGGTAAGACTTTTACTACCTTGACTACTAAAGATGGCCTGGCAGACAATTCGGTGTGGTCGATCATTCAGGATCGAGAAGGACATCTCTGGTTTGGAACCGGGAGAGGGGTGAGCCGGTATGATGGGCAGAAGTTTATCACCTTTACCTCCAAAGACGGCCTGGCAAATGATAATGTGACGTCGATCATCCAGGATCAGGAGGGGAATCTCTGGTTCGGAACCAATAGCGGTGTGAGCCGGTATGATGGGCAGAAGATTACAACCTTCACTACAAAAGAACTGGCGCAACATCCGGTAATATCCATCTTTCAGGACCGAGAGAAGAATATCTGGTTTTGTACCTTTCGCTTCGGTGTGGTTCGGTATGATGGACAGACCTTCACCACCTTTACCACCAAAGATGGTCTAGCACATAATTGGATGCGTTCGATCTTTCAGGACCGGGAAGGGAATCTCTGGTTCGGTACACAAGTCGGAGAAGTGAGCCGGTATGACGGACAGACCTTTACCACATTCGCTTTAGAGGACAGCATAGCAAGTAATAATGTGTCGTCGATGTTTCAAGATCGAGAGGGGAATCTCTGGTTCGGTACCCTAATGGGCGGTGTAAACCGATATAATGGCAAGACCTTTACCACCTTCACCACAGAAGACGGACCTGATTGGGTGCGTTCGATTGTTCAGGACCTGGAGGGAAATCTCTGGTTCGGTACCCAAATGGGCGGCGTGAGCCGGTATGATGGCAAGACCTTTACCACCTTTACCACACAAGATGGGTTAGGGAGCAATGAAGTGTGGTCGATCTTCCATGACCGGAAGGGACATCTCTGGTTTGGCACCCGGGGTGGCGGCGTGAGCCGGTATGATGGCAAGACCTTTACCACCTTTACCACACAAGATG
>CAYRZX010000043.1:0-8615 GCA_964428665.1 uncultured Gemmatimonas sp. | reverse complement strand
GGTTAGCATCCAATAGGGTGCAGTCGATTTTACAGGATCGGGAAGGGTATTTCTGGTTCGGTACCTGGGGCGGCGTGAGCCGGTATGATGAGCAGAAGTTTATCACCTTCACTGTCAAAGAAGGCCTGGCGAGCAACGGAGTGGAGGCGATCCTCCAGGATCGGAACGGGAATCTCTGGTTCGGTACCTGGGGCGGCGTGAGCCGATATGATGGGAAAACCTTTACCGATTTCACTACCAGAGACGGGCTAGCGAACAATAATGTGTCTTCGATCTTCCAAGATAAGAAGGGTCATCTCTGGTTCGGCACCTATAGGGGAGGTTTGAGCCGGTATGATGGACAGGTCTTCCAGGTGTTGACCCGACAGGATGGCTTGGCGAGCAATCAGGTGCTGTCGATCATTCAGGATCGGGAAGAGTATCTCTGGTTTGGCACTTTAAACGGCGTGACGCGCTATCGCTCTCCGGCGCCTTCGCCTCCTCCCGTATTCATCGACGCTGTGATTGCAGACCGTCGCTATGAGAAACCCTCCAATCTGGCGATCTCCGCCACTGTAAAGCTGGCCGCCTTCGAGTTCCGGGCCATCAGCTTCAAGACCCGGCCCGAAGCCATGGTCTACCGCTACCGCCTCAAGGGCTACGACAAGGACTGGCAAAATACCCACGCCCGGCGCGTGGAGTATCAGGATTTGCCCATCGGGACCTATACCTTTGAGGTCGTGGCCGTGGACCGGGACCTGGTCTACTCGGAAAAACCGGCCACGGTGCGGCTGACCGTTCACCCGCCATACGGGACCCTCGCGCTCGCGGGCGGCCTGATCCTGGCGCTGGGAGTGGCGGGAGTGGCGTCGGGGTATGCGATCAAGCGACGCCGGGAGCTGTTTGCGGAGATGCAGAAAGAGCTCCAGACCGCCCACGACATGCAGATGGGCCTGATGCCCAGAGAAAGCCCCCGAATCGAAGGTCTTGACCTCGCGGGCCGCTGCCTCCCGGCCAACCACGTGGGTGGCGACTACTATCAATACTTCTCTCAGGACGGCAAGCTGACCCTGGTCCTGGCCGACGTGACCGGCCACGCGATGGAGGCGGCCATCCCGGTGGTCATGTTCAGCGGCATTCTTAAGAGTCACATCGAGCTGGGAGGGACCCTCCAGGAGCGCTTCGGTCGTCTCAACCGCTCCCTGCACGGCACCCTGACGGGCCGCACCCTGGTCTGCCTGGCGATGGGAGAGTTCGACCTGGTCACCCGGACCCTCTCCCTCTCCGACAGTGGGTGCCCCTATCCCTATCACTACCGCGCCTCCACCGGCGACGTGGTCGAGCTGCAGGTGGATGCCTATCCCCTCGGCGTCCGGCCGGACACGGACTACCCGGTGATAGAGACACACCTTCAGATCGGCGACCGGGTGGTCTTCTGTTCGGATGGGATCATGGAAGCGGTGAACGCGGCGGGGGAGCAGTTCGGGTATGAGCGCACAACGGAGGTGATCCGGCGGGCGTGCCAGGAGGGCCTTTCAGCGGAGGCGACGATTGACCGGATTCTGAGGGAGGTCAACGCCTTCAGAGGAAACACGCCTCAGGCGGATGACATGACGTGTGTGGTGGTGCGGGTTGAAGATACGAACAGATGGCGACATGTGGCCCAAAATCAGGCGATTTGAGAATGGGCGTAGGGGCGCGGTTACCGCGCCCGTCGGCCTTATGAGATCGGATCGCCGGGCGGGGAGACCCCGCCCCTACCGCTAAACGGGTGAACCGACCGATTCTGGGCCGTTAGTCGCCGTTTCATGAACTGATTCTGGGTTCTGGATTCTATTCCCTCACTGCCTCCAGCGCCTGCGCCTCCGTGTCGTGAACGGTGGACGCCTTCAGCAGGCCCATGATGCGGAACGTCTTGGCGATCGTCGGCGTGACGCAGCAGAACGCCACCTTCCCCTTCAGCTCCCGCACCTTCTCGATGACCTCGATCAGGATGGAGATGCCGATGCTGTTGATGATCCGGGACTTCTCCAGGTTCAGGACGAAGTGTTTGAAACCCTCCCGGATCAGCTCATCGGCCGCATCCGCGACCTTCTCCGCGCCGATGTTGTTGATGTAGCCGTCGGTCTCCAGGATGCCGACCTGGCCCTCGCGCCGGACGCGCACTTCGAGAGTCTCTGGCATGGTCTCCCTCTCCTGAAAAGAGTTGTCAAACGGCAGACGGCAGACGGCAGACCACAGGACTACGGGACCACAGGACCAAAGCACTATGGGTCAGTGGTCTTGTGGTCTTGTGGTCTTGTGGTCTTGTGGTCTTGTGGTCCGTTTGCCTTTAGCGCCGCTTGACCATCGTAATCACAGTGCCGTTCTCGTCAGATTGAACCTTCACCTCATCCATCAGCCCTTCCATGATCGTCAGCCCCCAGCCCCGCCGGCTCTCCCTGCGCTCCCGCCGCTTCACCGACTCTTCCCGCGCCCGCTTCGGGTCAAACCCCTGCCCCTTGTCCGTGATCCGGACGGTCAGCTCCTCCTCGCCGATGTCGAAGGTGATGGCCACCCGCCGGTCCTTGCTCTGACTGTGCTCAAAGGCGTTGATGCAGGCCTCGATCAGGGCCATCTTGACCTCGGAGATCTTCTCCTCCTCCAGCCCCATGAACTCCCCGACCGCCTCCGCCGTCTTGCTCGCGGCCAGCTCCATCTCCGGCACCATGGGGATGGTCAGGTCCACCTTCTTCTCCATCTTCTTGTATTTCTCTTCCATGGCTCTCCCATCCTTTTTGGAGCCTGCGCGGCGGCGCGTCCCCCTGGGCCCTAAGACCTCATACACATCGACCGGCTCAATGCCCTTGAAGCGCTGGCGGCCCAGGTGGGCGAAGTCGAATCGTCCCTTCAACTCCTCGTAAACATCCCGCTCCACCCAGATCTGTCCCGCCCGGGCCGCGTCGCAGAAACGGCTGGCCAGGACCACGGCCGGGCCGATGACCGTGTACTCCATCCGGCGCAGGGACCCCACGTTGCCCGCCACGACCTTGCCGCGGGCGATGCCGAAGGCCAGGCCCAGGGGCTCCCCCCGCGCCCGGTTGAACCGCGCCATCTCGTCCCGCATGGCCAGGGCCGTCCGCACCGCCCGCTCCCGGTCGTCCGGAAAGGCGACCGGCGCCCCGTAGACGACCAGGAAGCCGTCGCCGGTGTACTTGTTGAGCGTGCCGTTGTGCTGAAAGATGACCTCATTCAGGCGGGCGAAACAGTCGTTCAGCAGCGCCACCATCTCCTCCGGGCCGATCCGCCTTAGCAGCGCCGTGGACCCCCGCATGTCCACGAACAGGACCGTGACATCCCGCCGCTCCCCCCCCAGCGCGGGCGGCGTCCTCCGGTTCAGCAGGAGGTCCACGACCTGGTCGCTCGCATACTGACTGAACATAGCCCGGAGGCGCATCGCCTCGGTCAGGTCCTCCAGCGCGATCACCAGCCCCTGGACCTCGCCCCCCTCGTTTCGCAGCGCCGTGATCCGGGCGTTGAGGGTCACGCCGCTCCCCTTCACCCGCTCCCCATCCACCTGCCGGCCCTTGCCGTCGCGCAGCGACGCCTCCGCAGCCTCCGCGACGCCCCGACACCCGCAACGGCGGAAAACCCGGGCGCAGGACCTCCCCAGCAGTTTTTCATCGCCCCCGAAAATGCGCCCCACCGAGGGGTTCACCTGCGCGATGCGCCCCCTCAGGTCCGTGGAGATCACCCCGTTGCCGACGCTCGACAGGATGTTCTGGGTGTAGTTCTTGACCCCCAGGATGTCCCGATACAGCCGGGCGTTGGCCAGCGCCGCGCCGGCCTGCTGGCCCATCAGCTCCAGCAGATGAACATCCGCCTCGCTGAACGCCTGAACCTCCTTTCGGGTCTCCTTGTCCACGACCCCCACGGCGCCCAGCTCGCCCACCGGCGCGATTGCCGCGTGCACGATCCCGGCCTCAGCCGGAACATCCCCCGGCCCGAGACGCAGCGGTCTGCCGGACCTCAGCACCCGCTCCACCCTGCGACGCATCCACGGCTGGGTCAGAACCCTTTCCCTCCTCAGGCCGACCTGATGCGCCAGGAGGAAACGTCCGGTCTTCTCATCCTTTAAAAACAGAAACCCGCCGCGCGCGTCCAGGATGCCCACGGCCTGCGACAGGACCTCTTCGATGACCTCCTCGACCTGAAGCGACGCGCTCAGCGTCAACCCCACGTCGTAGAGGGTCTCCAGCTCCACCACCCTCCGGTTGAGCTGGAAGTTGGCCCCACGGACCTCGGCCACGAGGCGATGGTTGTAGAGTCCCACCGAGAGGGGGTGGCCGACGGTCCACAAAAGCTGCAGATCGCCGGTATCGTAAGGCGCCCGCAGGAACTTCTCCCCCAGGCTCAGGACCCCCAGCAGCCCCCCGCGCACCGATAGGGGGACCCAGACACACGCCCGCAGACGGCGAATCGCCCCGGCGCACGGCTTTAAAGGCCCCGGCCAGGTTCCCGGACGCCCCAGCAGCAGGGGCGCGGGGGCCTCCGTCAGGAGGGACCGCAGGGTCTCATCGACCTCGACGGGAGGCAGAAGGTGTCTCCGGATGCCCCGGCTGGCCAGGGGCCGGAGACAGCCCCCGTCGAAGATGAGCAGCGCGCCACACGACGCGGCCACCGCCCCCATGACGCCCCGCAGCGCTGCCTCCGCAACCTTTTCGAAATCCGTCTCGGAGGTGAACAGACCGCCGATCTCGCTCAGGGAGGAGAGGCTGAACAGCAGTCGCTCTGCCTGGTCTTCGGAGGCGGTCGAATCGGCGCGCGGGGTCTGAGGGCGTGTCATAGGCATCGGTCTGAAGGCTCATCCGTCGCGGTACTTGACCATCCGGATCAGAGGCCCTTCGGGGAGCTGGATCACCTCGGCCCGGTCCATCAGGGCCTCCATAATCCGGAGCCCCCAGCCCTTCCTGTCCGGAGGAAGGGGCCTCGCCTCCTCCGCCTGTTCCGCCACCTTCTCCGGCTCCAACCCCTCTCCCAGGGTATGAAGGTAGACCTCCAGCCGGTCCTCATAAATGCAGAAACAGACGTGCGCCCGCTCGTCGGGCTTGCCCTTCTGAAAGGTATAGAGACAGGCCTCGATCAGGGCCATCACCGTCTCGTCGACCCGGTCCGCATCGAGCTTAATGAACTCGGCCACGGCCTCCGCCGTGCGGCTGGCGGCCAGCTCCATCTCCGGGAGCATGGGGATGCTCAGCTCGACCCGGTGCCTCTCCGCGCCCATGCCATCCCTCATTTCGACGGCTGCTCCAGGTACTTCGTCAGCAGCACGACATTCCCCCGGTCGTTGTAGATGACCTCGTCCATCAGGCTGCGGATCATGTGCACCCCGAACCCGCCCGGCCGCTTGCCCGCCTTTTCCCGCGCGGCCACGTGTCTCTCCAGGTCCTCCGTGGGGTTGCCCAGGGCGGATACGTTGAACCCCTCCCCCTCGTCCTCCACCTTCAGCACCGCGCGGTCCTCCGAGCCATAGTAGCTCACCCGCACCCGCCTGTCCGCTTCATACCGGTTGCCCCACTCCATGGCGTTGTGCACCAGCTCGTCAATGGCCAGCATCAGCTCATCCCGCGTGTCCTTGTCCAGCTTGCTCCGCTCCAGCAGGTCGATCAGTTCCTGGATCCGGGATACATACTCCTCCCGGCTGGGCGCCGTGATCTCCACCCAGGGGCCTTCGTCCACCCTTACGGACCAGTCCCCCTGCGCCGCCTGGCGCCCCCTGAGCGCCCGCCGGAGCAGAGGTCTCAATCCCTCCGGCGTGACCGGGCGCTCCAGAAAGTGTGCGATCCCCAGCAGCCTCAGGCGCTTCTGGTCCTCCGGCAAGGCCGGCCCCAGGACGGCCAGGGCGACCTCCGGGAAGGTCCTCCGGAGATAGGGGACCAGCTCCTCCAGCTCGTCCCCCAGCCCGCTCCCATCCAGCAGGGCCGCCGGAACCGTGTCCCCGCGCGTCCTCAGACAGGCCACGGCCCGCGGGCCGTCCGGGACGCAGATCAGCTCGTGACCCTGCATCTCCTGCCGGAAGGCGTCCAGCTCGGCACCCCTTGTGCCGACGATCAGAAAAGGAAAGGGCTCGCTCATGGGAAGCTCCTCTATTTCTTCCCTATTGTATGACGAGTGAACGCAGAAGTCAACAAGAAAAAAAGGCCTTGCCAGCCAGACGATATTCCGGCCTTGCTTTTCTGTTTTGCGCATATTATCTTACCTTATCATTTTGGCAAGGTCATACGCTTCAAGGGTCCGAGGGAGGGGACTGGGGTCGTTCTTGAAGGACCTGAGGGTGAGGGGCATGCCTCGGACATGAGAGGTATGCCCCGTTTGTGTTTGAGGTCGAGATGAGCATGAATGAAATACACCCCTCCCCCGTCCCCTCCCCCACAGGGAGAGGGGAGAAGACTGTCGATTCCCCCTTTCCTTCAGGAAAGAGGGCGGGGGTCGCGACCTCAATGGGAGCGACAGGTGGTGTGGTCAGGGGGATAGGTCTGTTTGCAATTTGCAATTTGCAATTTTCAATTTTCAATTCCCCCGCTTCTGCTTCTCCCACCCTGGCCCGGCTCTCCTTCTGGGTCCCGCCCCAGCGGATGGCCGAGTTCGCAACGGATTACGAAAAGAAGATCGTACCGATTCTCAAGAAACATGGCCTGGTCGAATCCTCCGAGCGAGGCCGAGCCACGCCGGACAGCGTCTTCAGCCGGCTGTTTGAGGTGAAGACGCCGGGTGAGGTGGAAGAGAAACAGAATGCGCTTCAGGGGGATTCGACGTGGGCGGCAACCTTGCGGAGTCTGGGGACGACCTTTGGCACAACTGGGCCAGACAGCCTTATCCGGAGTAATTTCATGTTCTATTCTGCGCCTGCGGGACCTGGCAAGGTCATCGCGGGGAAACCCAGCGAGATAAGGGCTCACGCAAAAATAAGTGTAACAAGTAACGCTCACTTTCGCCGAGAAATCCCTGCGAAAGCGGAACAAAGTTGTAACAGTTATTTAGTCGCGAGCCCTAACGTCCGCTGGACGTGGAACAGGTCACTGGCGCACCTACGATGCGACAGATGGAGCTATGGTTTCTGCGGTGTATTCGATCCTTCAAGATCGAGAAGGGTGCTTCTGGTTCGGCGCCTCAAACGGTGTGAGTCGATATGACGGAAAAACCTGGACTGTGTTTACCACTAAAGATGGACTGGCAGATAATTGGGTGCGGTCGATCTTTCAGGATCGGGATGGGCATCTCTGGTTCAGTACCATGAATGGTGTGAGTCGATATGACGGAAAAACCTGGACTGTGTTTACCACTAAAGATGGACTGGCAGACAATTGGGTTTGGCCGATTTTTCAGGATCGCGAAGGGCATCTCTGGTTCGGTACCAACAGCGGTGTGAGTCGATATGATAAGCAAGGTTTTACCACCTTCACTACAAAAGATGGTCTGGTTGGTAGTCGGGTGTTTTCCGTCCTTCAGGACCGGGAAGGGTATCTATGGTTTGGTACCGGGGGTGGGGGTGTGAGCCGGTATGATGGGCAGAAGTCCATCACCTTTACCACCAAAGAGGACCTGGTGGACAATTCGGTGTTGTCGATTTTTCAGGACCGGGAAGGTTATCTCTGGTTCGGCACCTTTGGCGGTGTAAGCCGATATGACCTTTCGGCCCTTCGACAAGCTCACGGTTCAGTGGACCCTGGAAAGGGCTTTACCACCTTCACCACAAAAGATGGCTTGGCGGATAATCGGGTGAGTTCAATCCTTCAGGATCAGGAAGGGCATCTCTGGTTCGCTACTCGGTTTGGGGTGAGTCGATATGATGGGCAGAGGTTTGTAACCTTTACAACCCAGGACGGGCTGGCGGACAGTTGGGTGTGGTCGATTTTTCAGGATCGTGAAGGGCATCTCTGGTTCGGTACCGGAAACGGTGTGAGTCAATATGATGGGCAGACCTTTAATACTCTGACTGTCCAAGACGGCCTGGCTGGCAATGATGTGGAGTCAATTTTTCAAGATGGTGAGGGGCGTCTCTGGTTCGGCATCGACGGCGGCGGTATAAGCCAGTATGATGGGCAGACCTTTATTTCATTTTTCGAAAAAGATGGCCCGGCGAAAAGCCGAATACATTCGATTTTCCAGGATCGTAAGGGGCATCTCTGGTTCGGTACTTGGGGAGATGGCGTAAAGCAATATGATGGCAAAGTTTTTACCTCCTTTAACGCAACAGATGGCTTTCCAGGTAATTGGGTGTATTCTATCTTTCAGGATCGGGATGGGCATCTTTGGTTCGGTACCAACAGCGGTACGGTTCGATACGATGGAAAGACTTTTACCTTCTTCTCAGTGGAAGATGGCCTTGTGAATCATGCTATTGTATTTTCCATCTTTCAGGATCGGGATGGGCATCTTTGGTTCGGCACCGATAGCGGTGTGAGTCGGTATGATAAGCAAGGTTTTACTACCTTCACTACAAAAGATGGTCTGGTTGGTAGTCAGGTATTTTCCGTCATTCAGGATCGGAAGGGATATCTCTGGTTCGGCACCGACAGCGGCGTGAGTCGGTATGATAAGCAAGGGGGTGCACTCCCGGAAAGAGGGCACTGGATTATGCTGCCAGGGCAAGTGGA
>CAYRZX010000042.1:0-28320 GCA_964428665.1 uncultured Gemmatimonas sp. | reverse complement strand
CTATCAGACCGCAGCCCCCACGAAACTTTTGCCATTTTTCCGGGAGTGCACCCGCAAAGAAGTTCTTCGGTAGAATCGTGGCAATCATTGTGCGCTCATCCGTATTTCTACCGATGCGCCGAAATCCCATCCGATAATCCTGATAGTCCAGCATCTGGCCTTTATCTTCAACTCGTCCCAAAATGCCAGCCCTTCCCTCCTTCTCATCCACCCAGTAGCGCGGCTCGCCGAAGCGATGATCGAACTGGTGGACCATCTTGCCTTCGTAGAGCGGCAGGCGGCCCGGCCCCGGCCTAGCCTTGAAAAGATGGCTGTCGTTGGTCATGTGAAACTCATTTGTCAGGACCAGGTTCCACACGCCCTCGACCTTCTCCCCCAGGAGCGGGAAGCGGAGCATCTTCTCGGCGATGCGCACGTCGGTCTCGTTCTTGAACTCCATCACGGAGAGGGAGTCGGGGGAGAGGCGGCGGATCAGATCGACGGAAAGGTGTAAGGCCTCGTCTTCGGGGAAACGGTCCAGTTCCCGAACGTCGAGGCGCATGAAGGCGGCGGGGAAGGTCTCCGTCTTCCCGCCCTTCTCGAAGGTCAGGACTACAAATTTAAAACGGCTATCGACTCCTTCAAAGATACTTTTACGGTTCTCGAAGCAGAAGATGCCGGTGATCCGGGTCTTTCCCAAGAGCAGTTCGCGGAGTTGCTTTGCGCCCAGGTCGGTGTAGACGCCGCTGGGGACGACGATGCCGCACTGCCCACCCTCCCGCAGGAGGTGGTAGCACTGCTCGATGAAGAGCTTGTAGAGGTTGATGTCCGTTCCGGCCTTCTTGCCGTTGATCACCGAAATCTGGTTTTCATACTGGCTGGAGGAGCGGAAGAAGAGGCTCTGATGGGGGAAGCGGCTCTGGTACTCCAGCCACGCCTCCCGGATTTCGGGGTTGCGGAGCAGTTTGGCCTGTTCCCGCTCGAACTCCTTGATGGTCATCTTATTTTTGGTGACCAGGCCGGAGTATTCGGCGAAGAACTCCTTGGCCTGGGGTTTGAATATCTCCCAGGGCGGGTTGGTGATGATGGCGTCAAAGCCGCCGCGCCGGGAGAGGATTTCGTCGAACTCATACCCCCAGTGGAAGGGGCGCAGGGCCTCGATGTCCGAGGTCTTGAGGGCGCGTTTTTTCGGCTTCCCTTCTCTGTTTTTCGTTGCGTCGTAGATGGCCTGCTCGAATTTGATCCCCAACTTGTTGTTGAACTCGTCCAGCAGGATTTCGTTGAGCGTGCCGAGGGCCTTCGTCTTTTTTTGCTGAATGTTGTCGCGCAGGGCGCGCAGGTCGTCGGCGTAGTCGGCTGTGTGGCGGTAGTTGTCGATCAGGCGGTTCTTCTCGGCCAGGATTTCCCGGTAGCTCCTGCGAAACAGGTCCGCCTGTCGCTGCCGATTCTCGAACGCCTCGTCGGTGACGTGCATCAGGCCGACCAGGGAGTTGCCCGCCAGGATGTTGAAGTCGATGTTGGGCAGGGGCTCCAGTTGGTCCACATTCTGCGCCGAGGCCACCAGCGCCAGGAAGAGGCGGAGCTTGGCGATTTCGGTGGCCTCCTCCATGATGTCCACGCCGAACAGGTTGTCGGTGATGATCTGCTTCTTGATGTAGTAACTCAGATTGGGATGTTTTGCGCGGATCTCGTTCAGCCGGGCGCTGAGGCCAGCGTTGTTCAGGTATTCGATCCTGCCGGTGACGGCGCTGTAGACGTTGATCAGCGTCCTCATGGCCGCCACCAGGAATGCCCCGGAGCCGCAGGCCGGGTCGAGCAGGCTGAGGCCGGGCAGGAGGTCAAACAGCATGATCCGGCACAGCCCGGCGTCGAGGTTCAGGAGCAGGTCGGGCAGGGAGTCAAAATGACGCGGGGACAGAACGCCGGGGATGCCGGGGGCGTTGACCTTATCCAGGATGAGTTTGTAAATGGTGCGCTCGCAGAGGTACTCCGTGATCTCGGTCCGGGTGTAGTACGCGCCGAAGGCCTTCTGGTTGATGTATTTCTCGAAGATGTAACCCAGCACGTCCGGGTTGATCTCGTCGTCCTTTCCGCCGGGGGTGTCGTCCAGGTTCCAGGAATAGGACTCGAACAGCCTGAACAGATTTTCGAAGGCTTCGTCCGGGATGCGGATGTTTTTCCAGCGCAGTTCGATGGGGTGCGGCAGGAACAGGCCGCCGTTCAGGTATTTGATCTTGCCCAGGATTCGGCGCGCTTCCTGGCTCCGATGATCCTCCGGTTTGGCAAAGCCTTCAAAGAAGAGGGCCTTGAGAAGCTGGCTGTAATACAGATTCTTGCCCCGTTTTCGGCTTTCAGCGAGCTTGCCCCGTAAATAGGAGAAGTTCTGGTTGTCGATGAATCCCTTGCTCTGTAAAAAGTAGATGAACATAAGGCGGTTGAGCAGGACCGAGGCGTACCAGCGGCGGTCCCGTTCGTCGTCGATGCCCTGGATGAGTTCCAGAAAGGCGATGTGCTGTTGCTGGAATTCGTTGTAGAACTTTTTGGTGACCCGCTCGATGTCCAGGGCTTTTTGGAGGCGGCTGGCCACTGCCGTCACGGGCAGATTACCGGTTTCGTCGAACTCGCTGATGTCCACCATCATGCTGTTCAGCTTGCTCAGGAACAGATCGCCGGGCTGTCCCTTGACGTAGAGGTGTTCGCGGGGATAGGCTTTCCCGTCCTCGCGCTTCATCCAGTACCAGAGGCTTTGCGTACGTTTTTGATCCAGAAAGATGATCGGGTTTTCGTAATGGTGTTTTGAAACCTCTCTCTGAATCGTCCTGCGGGCTTTAGCATCAGGTATCTGTCCATCTGGAGAGATGACCTCCAACACCACCACCCCTGAAAGTTGTGCGATCTGTCGCTGCTCAAATTCAACGCCTCCATACATCGACGCAACGGTCTGTTGGCTGGCAGGCTGTGACCACCCCAACTCTTCGATGAAGAGGGTCTTGAAGTCAAATCTCTGGAGCAGGTCGCGTGTTCTATGGATGTCGAGGGCGGCCATGATCGTACCCTGTAAGGTCCAATTGTGCGCGTGTGCGCACAATTCTGCGAATGTTCGAAGAATTTTAGATTATTGTTATTTCAGGAATTATGTTTTTTCGGTTTGGCCGTGATTCAATGTAGGGGCGACCGGCCGGTCGCCCCTACAATCTGGCCAGACCCATAGAACAGATAATCCGGGGCTCCTGCGTCTCCTCCTCCTCGTGAATCTGGGAGAGCCGGCCTTCGCTGCGCAGGGCGACGACGAGCTGCGCGAGGGCCTGGTCGGAGACGCCGCTTCGAAGCTGACGGTTCAGGGTATCGACCGCCGATGGGCGCAGAGGGTAGCGGTAGATGTCGTCGATGGCCCTGAGGAGTTCCTGGGTCTCAAACAGCGTGCCCTTGACCTCCTCGGCGTAATGCTTGAGCCGCTCGTAGGCGCGGAAACGAGCGCCCGACGGTCGGCCCAACTGACCGCCCACGGACTTCTCCTCCTCCACGATGCGCTCCACGCCCTTCTGCACGAGTTCGTGGTGTCTCTCGTGGCGCGGCAGGGAAGGGGTGTCGGGGGAACACGCTGCCGCCTCCAGGATCGCAAGCTGGGACTCGGTAACGCCTTCGCCTTTCTGATCCACCCAGGTCAGGGCGTCGTTGCCCTCGGCGGTGCGCAGGTAGACGAGCACGCCATCAGGCTCTTTTTCCGTGACCTGGTGCGGACGCGTGGCGAAGACGACGGACGGAAGTTCGGGGATGGTCCTCTGAAGGCTGGGGTCGTCCTCAATGGCGTTCTTCCAGATTTGATAGGCGTAGGAGGCCAGGTCCACCTCCGTGTCCGCCTCGCCGTCCAGGATGCCCGCCTTCTCATTGTAGAGGTCGAGCACGGCCTGATCGTCCCGGTCGTCCTCGAAGAAGGCCTCGTCCGTGCCCACGACCTCGGCGTTCTCCTGCAACCGCTGGCGGACCCGTGCGCGGAGACGGATGATGCGCTCCACGCCGTCGGCGGGCAGGAAGGAGTAGCAGAGGATATTCTCGGACTGCTGGCCGATGCGGTCCACGCGGCCCGCCCGCTGGATGAGGCGGATGATGGCCCAGGGGAGGTCGTAGTTGACGACGGTGAAACAGTCCTGAAGGTTCTGGCCCTCGCTCAGGACATCCGTGGCGACCAGGACGCGGAGTTCCTCTTCGGGGCTGACCTGGTTGCGTTTGTTGTTGCTGACGGGGCTGAAGCGCCAGGCCAGCCCTGTCGGGTCGGGGGAGTCGCCCGTTACCCCTTCCATGCTCCGAAGGCCACGGGCCTTGAGCTGGGCTTCAAGGTAGCGCACGGTGTCGGCGAACTGCGTGAAGACCAGGACCTTTTCGTTCGGGTGCTTTCGGATCAGGAGATTCAGGAGCGCACTTAGCTTGGCGTCTCTCTGAGGGTCCCACGCGCCGCACTTTTTCAGGATTTGGAGCAGGGCTTGCGTGTCTTTGCGAAGGTCCTGGGCCAGTTCCTGGATGAACAGGGCAGGGCGCAGCCAGTTGAAACGGCTCTGGTACTGCGCGGCGTATTCAGCGTAAACCTCGGCAGCGCGATGTTTGAAATCATCTTCGGTTTGTAGGGGCGACCGGCCGGTCGCCCCTACGATATGATCATTGTCCTCATCCTCGTCCTTGTCAAACAGGTCCGCCGCGACGCTGAGGGCGTCGGCGTCCTCGTCATAGACGCGGGAATCGAGCAGTTCCGCCTCCTGAGCGCCGATGGGGAGGGGCTGTCCCTTATCCAGGGCGTGGAGGAAGACATAGTTGCGCAGGATATGGCGCTCGACGGATTGCAGAAAGGCCTGGCCGCTGCTCTCCAATCGTTTGAAGAGGTTGGTGCGACAGAACCCCATCAGGCGCTTGCCCGCCCGCGAAAGGTCCTGAATCTGTCGGGTCTCGGCCTGCGTGGGAGGCTCGTGAGGCGAGGGCGCCACGTAGTTGCCCAGGCCGTAGCGGGGGAGGTTGAGACCGTTGATGGTGTTCACGACCTCCGTTCCGTAGAGCCGCGCATACTGGTCGTCAGGGTCGGTGTCGTTGATCTTGAACGTCACCCGTTTGGGGACACGCACGGGGAAGTAGGAGCGCGTGCCGTCCTCAAAGGTGATGTACTGGCGACCTGTGGCGGGGTCGGTCTCGGCGTAGTTGTCCTGGATGAAGCTGCGCGTGCGCCGGACCATGTACAGGCGCATCAGGTCCCGCCAGTCGTCGGGATAGGGGCTCTTCTCGAACGCCGTCAGGGATCGGACGGACCCCTGGTGACGGCAGATGAACTCGGTCTCGCCGATATCGCGCAGGTATCTTTCTGGACGAATGCCCAGATCCTTGTCTTCGTGGACGAACAGGCGCAACTGGCTGGAGAGGTCCAGATAGGTCTTGTTGTAAGGCGTGGCGGACAGCAGGATGCACTTGCTTTCGTTCGCCTGGATGTATTCCTGAATGGCGCGGTAACGCTTGCCCTCCCGGTTGCGGAGGTTATGGCTCTCGTCGATCAGCACCAGGCGGAAGCGCCGCAGGTCAGGCAACTCACGCAGGACTTTGCTGATCGAAAGTACCCTGGCCCGCAGGCGGTATTGATCCCGATAGTCCTCCCACATCTTGACCAGGTTCTTCGGGCAGAGGATCAGGGTCTCCAGGCCGTGATCGTCCTCAAAGATGCGCGCCAGGGCCGTGGCCATCAGGGTCTTGCCCAGGCCGACCACGTCGCCGATGAGCACGCCGCCCCGCTTGTTGAGGTGATGCGCGGCGATCTTGACCGCGGCGGTCTGAAACTCAAAGAGTTTCTGTCCGAAGTCGCGAGGGATTCGGAACTCCGACAGACCGGCGCGGGCCTCGTGGGAGAGATGATACGCCATCTTGATGTAGATGTAGTAGGGAGGGAGCGGCTCCTCCCGCGCCCAGCTCTCCGAGAGGATGTGCACGAGTTCGTCGGAGATGTCCACGCACCATCTGTCGTTCCAGCGGTCCTCAAACCACTTCGCCAGCTTCTGGCAGGCGTCCAGGTCGAGCACGTCCACGTTCAGTTCGCCCTGCTGAGAAAGGCCCGCAAAGGTCAGGTTGCTGCTGCCGAGATAGCCGATGATCGGGTTGATAGGGTCGGATCGAAAGAGGAGATAGAGCTTCGCGTGAAGGGGGTGGCGGAGGAACAACTTGACGGTGACCTTTTTGGATTTGAGTTGCGCCGCCAGCCGGCGCAGGGCGACCTCGTCCTCGTTGGTAGGCGCTCCATAGGTCAACTGGTCGCGGAACTCCTCGGCCAGCTTCTTCTTGAGGCGCAGGACGGTCTGATTGTCCATCCCTCCGTCCTGCCGGGTCAGGCTGAACGCGGCCCGCAGTTCCTCCTGCGGGAGGCGCTGCATGCCCACCAGCAGGCGGCAACCATGGCCTTTACCGCCGGCCCACCGCTCGACGCACCGGTCGATCTCCTTCCACCCGCGCAGGTTGAAATAGCCCACGCAGAAGTCGGCGTGGTCGGCCAATTCTATGGCCTGCCGCAGCGCAGGGAGGAGTTTCTGCTCGATGTTGTCGAAGATCAGGGGCACGGGGTCATCCTTCTGCTTTATCCTTCTCCTCAATCTGTTTCTTCCAGGCATCCAGCTTGACGAGCGCCTCCAGGGGGGTCAGCTGGCTGACGTCCAGCGCCTTGATCTCTTCCAGGACCGGATGAGGCGGAGGCGGTGAGGGCTGGGACGCTGGTTCGTGATTCGTGGTTCGTGATTCGTGGTTCACAAACAGGGTGGGCTGGTCGCCGAAGAGCTTGCGGCGGCGGGAGGCGCGGGCCGTGGATTTCGTGAGGGTCAGGTCGTTCTCCTCCAGGCGGGCCAGCACCTCCTTCGCGCGGGCGATCACCTGCGGGGGCAGGCCGGCCATCTGGGCCACGTGGATGCCGTAGGAGTGGTCGCAGCCGCCCGGCACGATCTTGCGGAGGAAGATGACCTTATCCCCGTGCTCCTGCACGGCCACGTTGAAGTTCTGGACGCGGGGGAGGATGGCCTCCAGCTCGGTCAGCTCGTGGTAGTGGGTGGCGAACAGGGTGCGGGGCTTCTGCGGGGCGCCGCTGTGGAGGTGCTCCGTCATGGCCCAGGCGATGCTGAGTCCGTCGAAGGTGCTCGTGCCGCGGCCGATCTCGTCGAGGAGGACGAGGCTCTTCGAGGTGGCGTTGTTCAGGATGCTGGCGGCCTCGTGCATCTCCACCAGGAAGGTGCTCTCCCCGCGCGCCAGGTTGTCGGAGGCGCCGACGCGGGTGAAGATGCGGTCCACGACGCCGATGCGGGCGGAGCGGGCCGGGACGAAGCAGCCGACCTGGGCGAGGAGGACGATCAGGCCGACCTGGCGGAGGGCCGTGCTCTTGCCGCTCATGTTCGGGCCGGTGATGATCAGGATCTGATTTTTTGAGCAGTCGAGTCGCACGTCGTTGGGGACGAATTCCCCCTCTTTCAGCAGGGTCTCCACGACGGGGTGCCGGCCGTCGCGGATCTCGATGGCGTCGGAGTCGTCCACGGCCGGGCGGATGTAGCGGCTGGCCGCCGCGACCTCCGCGAAGCTGGCCAGGCAGTCCACCTCGGCGATGGTGCGGGCCGCTGTCTGCACGGGGGCGACCCATCCGGCCACGCGGTCGCGCACCTGCTGGAACAGGTCGTACTCCAGCTCCTGCGCCCGCTCGTCCGCGCCGAGGATTTTGGACTCCCACTCCTTCAGGTCGGGGGTGATGAAGCGCTCCCCGCCCACGAGGGTCTGCTTGCGGACGTAGTCGTCGGGCACCCGGTTGAGGTTGGCGTTGGTCACCTCGATGTAGTAGCCGAAGGCCTTGTTGAACGCCACCTTCAGGGAGGAGATGCCCGTGCGCTCTCGCTCTTTGGCCTGGAGGCCGGCGACCCAGGTGCGGCCGCCCCTGCTGGTCTCGCGGAGTTCGTCCAGGTCCAGGTTGTAGCCGGGGCGGATGAGGCCCCCCTCGGTGAGGGCGGCGGGCGGGTCGTCGGCGACGGTCTGGCCGATGAACTGCTCCAGGTCGGTCAGGTCGGGGAGGCCGGTCTCCCGCGCGGCCCGGAGGAGGTCCGCGCCCAGGCCGGCCAGGTTTCTCTTGAGGTCGGGCAGGACCCGGACGGAGTCCCGGAGGGCGACGAGGTCGCGGGCATTGGCCCGGCGGCAGCAGACCTTGGCCATGAGGCGCTCGAGGTCCGCGATGCGGTCGAGGGTCTCCCGGACCTCCCCGCGGGGCTTCGGGTCCTTCAGCAGGTCCTCCACGGCGTCGAGGCGGCTCTGGATGCGGGCCACGTCGGTGAGGGGCTGGGCGAGCCAGGCCCGGAGCATCCGGCCGCCCATGGCGGTCCGGGTGCGGTCCAGGATGGAGAGGAGGGAGCCCTCCCGCCGGCCGTCCTGGAGGGATCCGAGGAGTTCGAGGTTGCGCTGCGTGGCCAGGTCCAGGACCATGCCGTCCTGGGACCGGCGGCGGGCGAGGCGGGTGATGTGGGGGACGGCCCCCTGCTGGTTGGCCTTCAGGTAGGTGAGCACGGCCCCGGCGGCGCAGACGCCGGCGACGGCGTCCTCGCAGTCGAACCCCCGGAGGGAGGCGACGGCGAAGTGGGAGGTGAGGGCGTCGTGGGCGTAGGCGCGGCTGGCCGTCCAGTCCTCCACGCGGCTGAGCAGGATGCCGGGGAAGCGCTCGGAGAAATCGGCTCCGCGCCGCTCGGCCCAGGACTCCGGGGCGACCAGCTCGGCGGCCCCGAACCGCTCGAATGCCTCGTCGAACTTCGCCGCGGGGACCTCCTCCACAGTGAACTCCCCGGTGGAGAGGTCCACGACGGCGAGGCCAGCGACGCCGTCCGTCTCGACGACGCCGACCAGGTAGTTGTTGCGGCGCTGGTCGAGGAGGTTCTCGGACAGGGCCGTGCCGGGGGAGACGACCTGGACCACGTCCCGCTTGACGATGCCTTTAGCCAGTTTGGGGTTCTCGACCTGCTCGCAGATGGCGACCTTCTGCCCGGCCCGGATGAGCCGGGCGAGGTAGGTCTCCAGGGAATGGTGGGGGACGCCGGCCAGGGGGACGCTTTCGGCGCGGCCGTGGTTGCGGGAGGTGAGGGTGAGGCCGAGGAGCCTGGAGGCGAGTTTGGCGTCGTCGTAGAAGGTCTCGTAAAAGTCCCCCATGCGGAAGAGCAGGATGGCGTTCTGGTGCTCCTTCTTGAAGCGCCAGTACTGTTCCATGAGGGGAGTTAGATCGGTGGACATGAAAACCTCGAATGATCCCACTTTTCTTGCTCGTGCAAGAAAAGTGGGACAAAAGAAGCACGCCCCTCAAGCGCCGGGGGGGCTGGGCGCGCCGCAACCTTAACGTTCAGTAGACGCACAGAAATTTGTGCCCCCGGCAGGTGGGTTGCTTCTGCTGGACTCCTGCGGTGGGGGTTTCCGGCGGCGCGCCTTCTTTGGGTCTGGATCTTTCGCTTGTTTTCCCTCTGCTTGCCCTTCTCTCCCCCTCTCCCGTTTACGGGAGAGGGGTGGTGAGCGCAGCGAACCGGGGTGAGGGCCTGCTCCCCTCCCCGCGTCGGGGAGGGGGATGGGGGGAGGGGTCTCCTCACTTCACCTCCGCCACCCGGCAACCGAGGTGTTCGCGGCGGTCGATCTCCGAGGCGATGCGGCGGGCCTCGTCGGGGTCGTCGTAGGGGCCTGACGTGAAGATGCGGAGGGTCTTCCCCCGGATCTTTCGGGTCTGGTCGTGGATCTTAAAGCCCGCGCGCCTCAGCCGGTCCAGGAGGGCCTGGGCCTTCGCCGTGCGCCCGAACATGCCGATCTGCACCAGGTAGCGCGTCCCGGGAGGCGCGAGGGGGCGTTCCCCGCGAGATGACATCTTGCCGGAGTCGGGCTGCTGGACGGTCAGGGGAGCGGGCTCAGGGGCATTGGGCGTCGCCTGCGGCGGGGACTCCCGGGCAGGGGTGGGTTTGCCTGGCTCGACCTGAGAGGGGTGCGCGAGGTCGTCAGGGGCAGGGGGGGACCCTGCCTCTGAGGCGATCCGGTAGGCGTCGTCGCTGTCCGGGAAGCGCGCCAGGAGAAGGGCCCTGAGGCTGTCTGCCTGCGCTGCGTGCCCCATCTGCGCGTGTCCCTCCGCCGCGATCCAGAACAGCCGGCTGAGCACGGGCTCCATCCGCTTCTGGGACCAGGTGTCCTCCACCTCTCTGACGGCCAGGTCGGGCCTGCCTTCGAGGAGGTAGGACTCTGCGATGGCGGCGCGAGCGAAGGGGATCACCTCGAGTTTCGCGTCGGTCTGGATGGCCTTTCGGAACGCCTCGCGGGCGGCGTTGTGCGCCCCCCCGGCCAGGGCGATGAGGCCGATCCGGTAGTGGGCGTGGGGGACGAAGGGGCTGCGGGGGTAGTCGCGGAGGAGGCGCTGGAACTCCTCGCGGGCCGTGCCGGAGAGGTTGGCCGGGCTGGTGAAATAGAAGAGGCCGATCTCGAACAGGGCCGCGTCTGCGGTGGGGTGATTCGGATGCCTCGCGACCAGGCGCTCGAAGTAGTACTTCGACTTCAGGCCGTCCTTCTCGACCACGCCGAGGTGGTAGAGGGCCGTGGGGTCGTCGGGGTGGGCGGCGAGGTGGGCCGCAAACTTCTCCTTCGCCCCCTCGTAGTCCCCGGCGACGAACAGGGCCATGCCTTCGTCCAGGGCGGAGGCGGAGGCGCCTTTTACCGCAAAGAGCGCCAAGAGGCAAGAGAGAAGGAGCTTGATCATCGCGCTATCCCTGCAACACCGGCAGCTCAAGGGGATTGGACGGCTCCGGCCCGCCCACGATCCTGCCGAGGGCCCGGTCCCCCTCCGCGCGCTCGATGCGCGCCGGGAGGATGCGATTCGCAGCCGCGTCGGGGCCGGGGGCGAGGACGCGGATGTAGGTGTCCGTCAGGCCGCTCAGGAGGCCGGTGTCAGGGTCTCGCCTCCCTTCGAACAGGACCTCCAAGGTCCGTCCGACGGCCTCCCGGCGGAAGGCGTCGGCCTTGCGGGCGCCGAGGGCGCGGAGCCGGGCGGCCCTGGCCGCCCTGACTCTGGGATCGACCTGATGCGGCATCCTGGCCGCGGGCGTGCCCTGGCGGGGGGAGTAGGGGAAGACGTGGAGGTAGACGAGGGGGACCTCCTCGATCAGGCGGTGGGTGTTCTCGAACGCCTCCTGGTCCTCGCCGGGGAAGCCGACCATGACGTCCGCGCCGAGGCCGATGCCGGGGATGCGGTCGCTCAGGTTTCGCATCAGGTCCCGGTACTGGTCCGAGGTGTAGGGGCGGCGCATGGCGCTCAGGATGCGGTCGTCCCCGCTCTGGAGGGGGACGTGGAGGTGCCGGCAGAACTTCTTCGATCGGGCGAGGAGGTGGATCAGGGCGTCGGGGATGAAGGCGGCCTCGATGGAGGAGACCCGGTACCGGGCGAGGCCCTCAACCCCCTCCACGGCGGTCAGCAGGTCGAGGAGGGCGGCCCCGTCGGAGGCGTAGTCGCCGAGATGGACGCCGGTGAGCACGACCTCCTGATAGCCGGCCTCCACGAGGCGGCGGACCTGGGCCACGGCGCTCTGTACGGGCCGGCTGCGGCTGCGCCCCCGCGCAAAGGGGATGATGCAGAAGGAGCAGAACTGGTCGCACCCCTCCTGGACCTTCACGAAGGCCCTGGAGCGGCTCCCGAACGCCTCGATGTCCATCTCCTGAAAGTCCTTCGCCCGGCCGCGCGCCACGTGGCTCCTGCCGAGGGAGCAGGTGTCGTTGATCAGGTCGAGGAGGTGCACCCTGGCCTCCATGCCCACGACGAGGTCCACCTCCGGGAGGGCGAGCAGGGCGTCGGGGTCGGTCTGCGCGTAGCAGCCCGCGGCCACGACGGTGGCGCCGGGGGAGACCCTGGCCGCCCTCCGGAGGGCCTGCCGGGACTGGGCGTCGCCCTGGCCGGTGACGGTGCAGGTGTTGACGACGGTGACGTCCGCGACCTGGCCGAACGGCACCACCTCGTAGCCCGCCTGCGCGAACTGCTCCTGGTACCACTCCGTGTCGTAGGCGTTCAGCTTGCAGCCGAGGGTGTAGAATGAGACGCGAGGCATAACAGTTTGACCGCTTTCAAAACGACAAAGAGTTGAGAAGGCGGGGCTCCTCAACTCTTTGCCTGGACCTTCAGACAGACGCCTGGATCAAGCCTCTGACTTCTCGCCTTCGCCGGGCGCTCTGGCCTCCTGGGGCTCCGGCGACTCGTAGGCGTCGTAGGCCGCCTCCTCGCCCTTCTCCTCCTTCTCGCCGGCGACCTGTTCGCCGACCACGTCGCCCACGGTGACGGGACGGGGCTCGTGGCTCTTGAGGTAGGCGTCCACCTCCTCCTGCTCCTTGTCCCTCAGGTAGTCCTTGACGCTGAGGACGATCTTCTTGTTGGCCTCGTCGAACACGATGACCTTGGCGGGGACCTCCTCCCCCTCGCCGAAGTGCTCGGCGGGCTTCCGCAGGTTGGGGATGTTGAGCTGAGACGTGGGGATGAACCCCTCCACGTCCCCTTCGAGGTCGATGACCAGGCCCCGTTCCAGGACGCGGGAGATCCTCCCCTTCGTCTCGGTTCCGGGCACGTAGCGCTGGGCCAGGATGGGCCAGGGGTTGTCCAGCGTCTGCTTGAGGCCCAGGGAGATGCGGCGGCGCTTCTTGTCGACGGTCAGCACGACGACGTCGACGGTCTGGCCCTTCTTGACGACCTCCGAGGGGTGCCGGATGCGCCTGGTCCAGGACATGTCGGAGATGTGGATGAGGCCGTCGATGCCGTCCGCGATCTCCACGAAGGCCCCGAAGTTGGTCAGGTTTCGGACCTTGCCCTGGAGCCTGGCGCCGGGCGGGTAGTGCTCGTCGAGGGTGAGCCAGGGGTCGGGGGCCACCTGCTTGAGGCCGAGGGAGATCTTCTGCCCCTCCTTGTCGACCTTGAGGACCATCACCTCGATGGTCTCGCCGACGTTGACGACCTTCGACGGATGCCGGACGTGCTGCGTCCAGGACATCTCCGAGATGTGGACCAGGCCCTCCACGCCGGACTCCAGCTCGACGAACGCCCCGTAGTCGGTGATGCTGACGACCCTGCCCTTCACGCGGGACCCGACGGGGTACTTCTCCTCGATGTTCTCCCACGGGTGCGGGGCGAGTTGCTTGAGGCCGAGGGAGATGCGCTCCTTCTCGCGGTCGTAGTTGAGGACCTTGACCTTGACCCTGTCGCTGATGTTGAGGACCTGAGAGGGGTGACCCACGCGCCCCCAGGACATGTCGGTGATGTGCAGCAGGCCGTCCACGCCGCCCAGGTCGATGAAGGCCCCGAAGTCGGTGATGTTCTTGACCACGCCCTCCCGGACCTGCCCCACCTCGAGCATCTCCACGATGTCCTTCCGCATCCGCTCGCGCTCCTCTTCGAGCACGATGCGGCGGGAGACGACGATATTGCGGCGGCTCTTGTTGAGCTTGATGATCTTGAACGGGAACGTCTGGCCGATGAACTGGTCGAAGTTCTTCACCTGCTTGATGTCGATCTGGGAGCCGGGCAGGAAGGCGTCCACGCCGAACAGGTCCACGACGATGCCTCCCTTGATCCTCCGCATCAGCCGCCCCTCGACGATCTCCTGCCTGTCGTAGGCGTCCTTGATCCGGTCCCACACCCGCATGAAGTCGGCCTTCTGCTTGGAGAGGACGATCTGGCCCTCCTGGTCTTCCACGTTCTCCAGGTAGACCTCCACCTCGTCGCCCACAGCGACGGCCGGGGGGTTCCCGAACTCCGCCAGGGGGATTGAGCCCTCGGACTTGAATCCGATGTCGATGACCACGTCGCTGTCGTCGATGGCCAGCACCTTTCCCTTCACGATCTCCCCCTCCTCGATGTTCCGGAGGGTTCCGTCGTAGAGGTTCATCATGGAGGCGAACTCCTCGTCGGAGTACTCCTTTTCGTCGAGCGCGCTCAGGGCGTGGGCGGTGTTGTTCTTTCCGGGAGGGGCCTCTGGCCGGGCCGGGGTCGTCTGGGCTTCACCTCCCTTCGGGGTCTCCGCGTCGACGGAGCTTTCTGTGGGTTGTGAGATGTTCTGTTCTTCCTGCATCATCCTCTTCTCCTTTGCCGACCCTGAGGGGGGACCCGCACAAGGCCGAAAATGCCCAGCAGCGCCACCCTCACATGGCCGCTGCCGGGTCCGGTTGATGGGAAACCAATTACGAATTACGAATGTCGAATTACGAATTATGAATCTTCATTGCATTCGACATTCGACATTCGACATTCCATCTGCTTCACGCTTCACCTTCTTTAATCTCTGCAATTCTTCTCATGACTTCGTCGGTAATTCTTCTATACGTCTCCTTGTGTCCCTCCGGGAAGATGAATCCTTCGACCCGGAGAGGCGTCCCGAAATGGACGACGACCCTTTGCCATCTTAGCAGAGACCGGAAGACGCGGGCCGTGCCGGAGATGTAGACCGGGACGACAGGGGCACGCATCCGGGCGGCCACGAAGCCGACGCCCGACCGGGCCGGGCCGAGCCGGCCGTCCCTGTGGCGCGTCCCCTCGGGGAACATCAGGACCGCCCCTCCGCATCTGAGCGCCTCCTCCACGGAGGACAGGGCCTTGAGGTCCGCCATCCCGCGCGTGATCGGGAGGGCGTTCAGGCGCCGTATGAGGGGGCCGAAGAGGAGCCAGTCGAACGCCTCCCGCTTGGCCAGAAAGTGGAGCACCCGCCGCGTGGAGACTCCGATGAACACCGGGTCGGCGTAGCAGCAATGATTGCTCGCCAGGACGACCCCTCCGGAGGCCGGGATGCGGTCGGCCCCGATGACCTTGAGCCGAAAAAACGCCCTGGCGAGGAAGAGGGCGATCCACCAGCATACCCGGTAGAACATCGGTCCGCTCGATCACGTCCGCGCCGGGCCGGATGCGCCCCGGTCCAGGGCCAGAGACAGAATGGTGTTGACCTGCTCCTGAATCGACAGGCGGGTGGTGTCGATGACGACCGCATCCTGCGCGTAGAGGCCGCCGCTCTGGCTGGTCTGAGTCCGCAGGTCGCGCGCGTCCCGCTCCCGGATCTGGCGCTCCGTCTCTTGAAGGGAGGATTCGACGCCCCTCCTCTTCAGCTCTGCGTGCCGCCGCCTGGCCCGCGTCTCCGGGCTGGCCGTGAGATAGACCTTGAGCGCGGCCTCCGGGAAGACCACGGTCCCGATGTCCCGGCCGTCCATCACGACGCCTCCGGCCTGCCCTATCTCGCGCTGTCGCCGAATGAGGGCCTCCCGGACCCCCGGTATGGCGGCGACGTGCGAGGAGGCATCGGCCACCTCCGGCGTCCGGATGGTCTCGGTCACGTCCTCGCCGTCGAGCAGGACCTTCGGGCCTCCGTCTCTTTCGCAGAGGTCGATGCCGGCCTCCGAGGCGAGGGCGCTGACCGCCTCCGCGTCTGTCGGGCCGACGCCGGAACGCAGGGCCTGAAGGGCAACGGCGCGGTACATGGCCCCACTGTCTATGTAGAGATACCCCAATCGCCGGGCGACCTGCCGGGCCGTGGTGCTCTTGCCCGACGCCACAGGGCCGTCGATGGCGATGATGATCCTCCGCTGCTCCACAAGGTGTTCACGGCCTTTCCAGGCCGTCCATTCCTCTCAACCGATGTGGGCGGGGAAAGCCCCGCCCTGGCACGGGCGAGGACAAGCCTCGCCCCTACGTTTCTAACTGGACCATTCGCTTCAATCGGGCGACCTCGTCAGGCGTGAGGTAACGCCACTCCCCCGGCCCGAGGCCGGCTGCCGTGAGGCCGCCGAACGCGACCCGCTCCAGGGCCTTCACCGGATGCCCCACCTCCCGGCACATCCGTTTGATCTGGCGCTTTCGGCCCTCGTGGACCGTGATGCGCAGGAGGGCCTCTCCCGCCCCCCTGCGCTCGACCTCCACGCGGGCCGGGGCGGTGCGGCGTCCGTCCAGGTCTACGCCCTCCGAGAGGGCCCGGAGGTCCTCCGCATCCGGCGCGCCGTCCACCCGCGCGAGGTAGGTCTTTTCGACGCCGTGGCGGGGGTGGCAGAGCCGGAAGGTCAGGTCGCCGTCGTCGGTGAGGAGGAGGACGCCGGACGTGTCCAGGTCGAGCCGCCCGACGGGGAACACCCGGCGGTCCACCCCGTTCAGCAGGTCGAGCACCGTGCGCGGGTGGTGAGGGTCGTCGAGCGAGACCAGGAGGCCCGGCGGCTTGTTCATGAGGATGTAGGCGAAATCGGCCCTGGGCCGGACCGGGCGTCCGTCCACGGCCACGCGGTCGGTCTCAGGGGCGATCTCCGTCCCCAGGGCCTCGACGGTCGTCCCGTTCACCGTCACCCGGCCCCCCCGGATCAGCAGGTCGCTCTTCCGCCTCGACGCCACCCCCGCCCGCGCCAGAAACCGGTTCAGTCGTTCCTTCTGCAACGGATTGTCCATCTGATGCGACGCTCCGCTCCCCTTCTTTCAGCAGTTCGTCCAGTTCCCTGAGCTTCGGCAGGTCGGCGATCGTCCTCAGGCCGAAGTGCCGCAGGAACTCCCGCGTGGTCCCGTAGAGCAGGGGGCGGCCGACGCCTTCGGACCTCCCCGCGATCCGGGCGAGGTTGTGCTCCAGGAGGGTCCTGAGCACCCAGTCGACGCCCACGCCCCGGATGGCCTCGATCTCCGCCTTGGTGATCGGCTGCTTGAAGGCGATGACGGATAGCGTCTCGAGCGCGGCCTGCGACAGCCGGATCGGGACCCGGTCCCGGAGCAGCCTCCGCACGAACGGGGCATAGCGCCGCTCCACGGCGAACTGAAAGCCTCCGGCGACCTCCACGATGCGAAACGCCCTGCCCGCGCCGGCGTATTCCGCGTTGAGTTCGTCGACGTAGGCCCGGACCTCTCGCGCCCCGGCCCCGTCGAGGGCGGGCAGGAGACGGCCCACCTGCAGGGGGGCGTCGGACGCCATCAGCAGGGCCTCGAGGATGGCCCGATTATGGAGATGGTCCTCGGCGGTCAGGTCGCGGGGCTGGGCCGGCTCCTCCGACTCCTCTGCGACCACGAGGCCCAGGCCCTCCTGCGCGGGGGAAGAGGAGTGAGGGATAAGAGAGTCGTCCTGATTGGTCTTTTCCGTTTCGCTCATGCCTCATCGCTCCGCAGAGTCGCGGGGTCAGGGGTCAGGGGTTGAGGGGCCCCCTGTTGTTCGGGCTGGTCCTCCCGCCAGTAGACCCATATCTCCCCGTAGGGCTGCATCTGGCGGATCAGGATGCGCCCCTGCTTGAGGAGCTCCAGAATGGCGAGGAAGGTGGCCACGACGACGGGCCTGGGCGTTCCGGCGACGAGGTCGAGGAAGAGGGCCTGTTTGCGCCCTTCGAGGGTCTCCACGACAAAGGCGATGCGCTCCTCGACGGTGACCTCCACCTCCTCGACGCGGTGGTAGGTGACCTTCGGGGCGCTCTCCAGGGCGCGCTGGAAGGTGGCCAGCAGGTCGAACAGGGTGACCTGGCGCAGGCCGTCGGACTCGGCGCCCCGGTCGCCCCACAGGGGGTCCTGAAACGTCCCCCTGTAGAAGACGTCCCGATGGGCGGCCTCCTGCTCGCCGAGCCACCCGGCGGCCTCCTTGTACTGCTGGTACTCCAGGAGCCGGCGGACCAGCTCCTCCCTCGGGTCCCCCTCCTCCTCCTCCCCTTCCTGGCGGGGGAGGAGCATCTGCGACTTGATCTTCATCAGCGTGGCGGCCATCAGGAGGAAGTCCCCGGCCTGCTCGAGGTTCAGCTCATGGATGGCCTCGACGTATTCCATGTACTGCCGGGTGATCTCCGCCACGGGGATGTCGTAGATGTCTATCTCGTTCTTGCGAATGAGGTAGAGGAGCAGGTCGAGCGGGCCCTCGAACACGTCGAGGCGCACGCCGTAAGGCTCGCTGTCCGGGCGGATCTGGAAGGAGATCGGGCCGATCATCGTCAATCCATAAACAGGTATGGCCTCCAGCGATGGTCAGGCACGCCGCCGACCATGAGCCGGATGAAGGTGACGTGGTTCGGGCGCTGCGGCCTTCGGATGAGCTTCATCCCGGCCTGCTCCAGGGAGCGATTCCCCTTGACGTTGTTGCACCGGGCGCACGCGCAGACGAGGTTCTCCCAGGTGTCGCCGCCGCCGAGGGTCCGGGGGATGACGTGATCGACCGTCATCTTGGCGTGCGTGGTGCCGCAGTACTGACACTGATGGGCGTCCCGCTTCATGACGTTGCGCTTGGACAGGACCATCTTTTTCTGGGGGATGCGAATGTAGAGGATCAGGCGCACGACGCTGGGGACCGGGAAATGGTGCGAGACGGAGTGGAGGTCGTGGCCAGACTGCTCCACAATCTGAGCCTTGCCCCGGAAGACCAGGATGATGGCCCTCCGGACGCTGCAGACATTGACCGGCTCGTAGTTTTGGTTGAGGACCAGAACATTCTGTGAAAGCAAGGCGTCTGACCTCCCGTTTCGTCCCCGGGCTCAAAAATTTTATGAGAGCGGTAAATGGTTGTAATTATGTACTATAGTCTTCAAAAGCTACGAGGTTGTCATGACAATGTCAAGCCCTTTTTGTCGGGCGCTCAGAGCCCCTGAATCATCTTTTCGTATTCTTCAGGGGTCATGAGCCGGTCCACCTCGTCGGGGGCGTTCACTCTCACCCGGATCATCCATCCGGCGCTGTAAGGGTCTGCATTGACCTGCCCGGCGTCCTCGGTGAGGGACTCGTTGACTTCGAGGACTTCCCCCGACACCGGGGCGAACAGCTCGGCCACCGTCTTGACGGCCTCCACCGTGCCGAACGGCTGCCCCTGCGAGACCCTGTCCCCCACTTTTGGGAGTTCCACAAAGACGATGTCCCCCAGTTCGTGCTGCGCATAGTCGGTGATGCCCACGGTGGCGACCTCTCCTTTGCGCAGGAGCCATTCGTGCTGGTCGGTGTAGAGCAGTTCTTTCGGGACGAGCGACATGAGGATTCCTCAGTTATGGCTTTCCGTAACCCAGCCTTTCCACGAAATCCAGATGGACCTTGCCCTGGATGAAGTCGGGGTGCTTCATCACGGCCTGGTGGAAGGGGACGGTGGTCGGGACGCCCTCCACGACGAACTCCTCCAGCGCCCGCTCCATCCGGCAGACGGCCTCCCGGCGGTCTCTGCCGTGGACGATCAGCTTGGCCAGGAGCGAGTCGTAGTGGGGCGGGATGCGGTATCCCGCGTAGACGTGCGTGTCGACGCGGACGCCCGGGCCGCCGGGGATGTGAAAGCCGGTGACAGTGCCCGGCACGGGGAGAAAGTTCCGGGCCGGGTCTTCGGCGTTGATCCGGCATTCGACGGCGCAGCCGTAGTGCGTCACGTCCTCCTGCCGGATGTCGAGCGGCTCTCCGGAGGCGATCCGGATCTGTTCCTTGACGAGGTCGAGGCGCGTGGTCATCTCCGTCACGGGGTGCTCCACCTGGATGCGGGTGTTCATCTCCATGAAATAGAAGTGCCCGCGTTCATCCAGCAGAAACTCCACGGTCCCGGCGTTCTCGTAGCCCACGCTGCGCGCCCCGAGCAGGGCGGCCTCCCCCATGCGCCTCCGGAGGTCCTCGTCCACCGCGGGCGAGGGCGTGACCTCGATCAGCTTCTGATGGCGGCGCTGGACGGAGCAGTCCCGCTCGCCGACGTGGATCGCTCCCCCGAACCGGTCGGCCAGGACCTGAATCTCCACGTGCCGGGGGCGCTCGATGTAGCGCTCCACGTAAATGGCGCCCGACCCGAACGCGGCCTCCCCCTCGGCGCTGGCCATCTGCCAGGCCCGCTCGATGCCCTTCTCGTCGCGGACGATCCGGAGCCCTCGGCCTCCCCCTCCGGCCACGGCCTTCAGGATCACCGGATAGCCGATGCGCTCGGCGGCCTGGCGCGCGGCCCGGCTGTCCTCCAGGACGCCTGTGCCCGGCAGGATGGGCACGCCCGCCTCGCGCATGATCTGGCGGGCGGCCGCCTTGTCCCCCATCTTCCGGATGGCCTCGACCCCCGGCCCGATGAAGCGGAGGCCGCACGACTCGCAGATCTCGGCGAAATCGGCGTTCTCGGCCAGGAAGCCGTAGCCGGGGTGGATGGCGTCGGCGTTGGTGACCTCGGCTGCGCTGAGGATGCGGGGGATGTTCAGGTAGCTCTGGTCCGGGCTGGGGGGGCCGATGCAGACGTCCTCGTCCGCAAACCGGATGTGGAGCGATTTGGCGTCGGCCTCGGAGTAAATGGCCACGGTCTGAATGCCCAGCTCCTTGCAGGCCCGGATGATGCGCAGGGCAATCTCCCCCCGGTTCGCCACGAGGATCTTATGGATGGGCCGCATCTCGTTTACGCGGGCTCGATCAGGAACAGGGGCTGATGGTACTCCACAGGCTGGGCGTTCTCCGCGAGGATACGGACGACCCTCCCCTTCACCTCGGACTCGATCTCGTTCATGATCTTCATGGCCTCGATGATGCAGATGACCTGGCCGGCGGAGACCGGGTCCCCCTCGTTGACGTAAGGGGGCGTGTCCGGGGCCGGGCCCCTGTAGAACTTGCCGACCATGGGGGAGCGGATCGTATGGAAACGGTCCTCCTCGGAATCGGCAGGGGAGGCGGCGGGGGACGGCGAGGGTCTGGGGGCGGCGTCTGGGGGCGGCTCGTGGCGTCGGACCTCCCGCGCCCTGGCCACCCGCACCCGCGTCCCGCCGAACATCGAGACCTCCACTTCGATCTCATCGAGGCCGTGGGCCTGAATCAACTCTGTCAGCTCCTGGACCAACGCCTTGATCTTGTGTCTGCGCACCGCACCTCCTCCCTTCGTGCGCGCCTCACGCCCTTTCCACGTAGGTCCCCGTCCGCGTGTCGATCTTCAGCTTTTGTCCGACGTTGACGAACAGGGGGACCTGGACGGTCAACCCGGTCTCCAGGGTCGCCGGCTTCGTCCCGCCGGTGGCGGTGTCGCCCCGGATGCCGGGCTCGGTGTGCGTGACGGTCAGGACGGTGAAGGTGGGCATCTCGACTCCGATCGGGCCGTCCTCGGTCGTGAGGACTTCGACGACGTCGTTCTCCTTCAGGTAGGGGGTGACGTTGCTCACGGTCTCTTCGGTGAACTGGACCTGTTCATAAGTCTGGGTGTCCATAAAGTGGTAGAAACCGTCCGAGGCGTAGAGGTATTGCATCTCCCGCCGCTCCAGGCGCACGTCCTCGACCTTGTCGCCGGACCGGAAGGTGGGCGTGATGACCGCGCCCGTCCTGACGTTTTTGAGGCGGGTCCTGACGAACGCCACGCCTTTGCCGGGTTTGACGTGCTGAAATTCCACGATGAAATAGAGATGACCCTCGTAGTTGATCACCAGGCCGTTCCGGAATTCTGCGGTGGAAACCATTGTGATTCTCCAAAAGCGTAGTGTCTGTCATCTGGACGTATTTTCCACGCGCTGGGCCTTCAGGGCGTTCAGGCGCTCCTGCGCCCGCGCGTTGTCCGGCTCCCGCTCCAGGACCTTCTCGAAGATGGCTATGGCCTGCGCGATGAGGCCCTGCCCGGCGTAGATTTCGGCCAGCGTCGCGGTCGTGATGGGGATCGATCCTCCGTTCTCCGCCGTCCTGCCGGGCTGCCCTCCCGGCCCTGCGCCGTTCCCCCTGGACGGGCCGGGTCGCCTCCTGCGATTCGCCGGGGAGGGAGGGGGCTCTTCGGCGGCCGGCAGGGCCGTCTCCCCCGACTCGTCTCCTCCGGGCGTCGTCCCGGTTTGAGCGTCACGGGTCAGGTCCTCATCCTCCTCCAGGGGCTGTAAGGGCGCAGCGTGCTGCGCCCCTACGACTCCGGCCACGGGGGCGAGGCCCGTCTCGATCTCTTCGACCAGCCGGGAGATGACCTCCTTTTCGGGGTCGGCGGGGTCGGCAGGGGAGGCCAAAGGAGAGGAGACGCGCGTTTCCGCCTCTGGACGGTCCTGCGGGCGGACCTCTTCCGTCTCCCAACGCCCATCCCCCGGTCGCTCCGGTCGATTCGCCGGGTCGTCCTCCTCCTCCGCCAGGTCTTTCTCTTCCCGGACCTCGTTCAGAAGCCTCTGCCCCATCTGGCTGGAGATGGAGGTGAGGATCTCCTCGATGGCTCTCTGGAGGCTCTGGCTGAGGGGGTCCAGATCGCGGGCCTTCTGGAAATTTCTGAGGGCGAGGTCATCCCATCCCATGGTGCGGTCGATCTGACCCAGGTACCAGATGGCGACCGTATGATGGGGGTCGAGGTGGAGCGCCTTGTTGAAGGCTCGACGGGCCTCCTCCCACATCCCGGCTGCGAAATGACTTTTGCCCAGGACCACGTGACCGCTGACATAAGAGGGACGGTATCGGAGGCCCTGCCTGCAGATCTCGATGGCCCGATTCATGTCCCCCTGTCTCAGGTAGGCATCGGCCAGCCTGGCAAACAGAGAGGAGGTCGGATTTTTGGCGATGACTCGCTCTAAACTTGACAAGTTTCCTGACATAGGCGCTTCACAGGCTCATCTATAATCAGCCAATTATAGCCAAAACCGCCTGTTTTGTCAACGACTATCCGATCCGTTGCTCTTCGTCCAGGAGGTTGAATTCCCATCCGGTCGTGAACGTCCCATCCTCGTTGGGCATGACCCAGGCGAGACGGGCCGTGAGCTGGATTTCGAAGGTGTTGCGCTGGTCTTTGGCGCCGGCCGCTTGCCGGAGGGACTCGAACTCGGAGCTTTTCATCCTGAGCTGCATGCCCTGCGCGCTGATGTCCGCCAGCTGCAAGATGACGGCGTTCGTCTGGTCCACGCGCGCCTGGACCGGCAGCTCGACGCGAATGCGCGGATGGCGTCTTTTGTTGGCCCCTGAGGGGTTCATGTCCCTACCTCCTTTGGGTGTGTAAAGTCGCCGTATAATTTAACATAAGGCCGATGAACAACAAAAGGAAAATTTACCTGCTTCGGCCAGGAGAGGAGGGGTTCCGTCAGTTTGAGCCTTGACTTTTGAAGCATAGGACTTAAGTTAGGCGTTATGGAGATAGAAGTCAACCGAAGTTTGGGGCCGTAGCCTGGGACGCCGGGCGAGTCCGTGCCTGCACACGGAGCGGCCCTATCACCCCTTGCAGGAGGCAAGAGACTATGATCTCGATTTTATTTCCAGCTGACTCTGAAATAAACCGCCAAAAAGAAGTGGTATGGGGTGTCTGTGTCGATCCCGGTCTAAAAGCTCACCTTCAAAAGCAAGACATGTGGGACGGGCAGAGCATAAGCGGGGGCGATTTCTTTGGTGGGCTACTGAAAAAGTGGCGGGCAGCGAATCCTTCGGACGAAACAGTATCAGCCCTTCGCAATCTTTTCCACGAAGACAGAGACGGATTGAATCTATCGCAGTGGCTCTTAGAAAAATTCGAGCTTCGGCTTTACGGAGGTTCGCTCGAACGCATGATTCCGAAGTTGAGGAATTACGACAACGATAAGATTGCAGCAGGTTACGCACAGGGATACGAAATTCTGAACCGAGTTTTGAAGGACACTCATCTTTGGCGCACAGAAACGAGCGCAGCCGAGATGAACCGGTTTGTAGAGGCGCGGTCACTGTCCCTTGTTTTGTGCGCCGTCGCAGGGGGATACTTGCCCCAAGCATCGCCGGGATACTTTTTGGTGATATACAACGATGGAGGCAACCAAGTTTTAGTGGAGTTTCCAGCGGGATTTGATTTTTGCAGGTTCCTCGGCCTTCATGTTGAATTTATGCTCCGTGCTTTGATTGCCGTTCTCTCTCGTGAGGAGATAGCCAGGCGCATCCATGAATTCAAGGTCAAGTCTCTATTCGCCGAGCTTGCATACAGCGCGAAACCCGACCGGGCATACGACCACCTTTTGAGGGTAGTTTTGTTAG
Organism: uncultured Gemmatimonas sp.; assembly: GCA_964428665.1. GTDB lineage: Bacteria > Latescibacterota > UBA2968 > SICM01 > SICM01 > SICM01. Next base: position 4,463 of record CAYRZX010000042.1, on the reverse strand, counting down.
CCTTGAATCGTCAGAATAACGATTCGAAAATATGGGCGCACGACTTTATAACAGAGGGAATAGAAACGCTCAAAAATCAGCCGACAGAGGTTGACGAAATCAAAACTTTGCTTAGTGTCGCGTTTAGTGGGTTGAGGGCGCAAAATAGGAAAGGGGGCGATGACGAACTTCTCGAAACAAGGGCGAGAAAAAGGAGTGTTCCGGCCATTGAAAATGTTGACTTGACCCGGCTGCTTAAAACAGATAAGTTGATTTGGGAGTTGTCGGGACGGCCCGACGAAAAACAAAAAGACGGACAGACGAAACCCCTTACCGTCGAGTTTGTGCGCTCGAACTTTGAGGAACTTTCAAATTGGCAAAAGAAGGGGCTGGCCGAGGCGTATGGCAAAAAGGACGCGAAAGTTCTTGAAGCTATAATCACCGAGAAATATGAAACCTATAAAGACTTAGCCGCAGCCATTGGGAAACATTCTAACACGATCAGAAATGTCATCAAGCGGGTTGAGCAAAAGGGAGGCATGGACCGGCTCCTCGAAATCCTTTACCCGACAAGAAAATGGGAGAGGCTGCTTGCGGAAGCGGGGAAGGAGGCTTAAAGAAAGCGTAACTCCAAGAATATGCGATTCTTAAGAAGGCCCGGCTGGATAAGTAATCTGGCCGGGCAATTTTTTTATTTCGACTTGTGATTTTTGGCAGGCAAATCCGGCTTATCTCTTTGAAAGGAGGTAAGCCATGATCGAACTCAACATCATCGTCAGGCCGGAGGGGGTTGTAAAAACGCAGGTCCTTGCGCCAGACGAGGAGCAAGCAGAGGGGGTTCGCCTCTACACGAAGCTGCTGCCCCACATCAGTCAGATCGACGCCACGCTGAGGGAGAGGTCTGAACAGAGCGCGAAGGGGGCAGGCCGTGGTTGACACCCGCCGAACACAGACTTACCGCGCCCTTTTCTCCTGCCTTGTCCGCCACCTTCAGGCCCATAGGGAGGCCACCCTGGACCGAATCAAGGCGAAGGGCTGGCGATGGGACCCGGCGCTTTCCCGCGAGTTAGACGCGGCTGATGATGCCCTTGTGAGAATCGGGGCGTTCGACACCAAGTAACCCGGCCACGTGCCGGAACCCGGAGAGCCGGGGGTGAGACTTCCAGCTTGCCCCCGGCTCCTCCGGCTGGAAGGGGTTGAACTGATGAACGACACACAAACACCGCTTTCCGCCGCAGAATCCTATCTTTCACGTCTATGGTACCCGGTCCCCGTCCCCAGGAGGTCGAAAGGTCCCGTCGAAAAGGGCTGGCAAAACATGCGCCTGTCCGCCGCTGATCTCCCCCGGCACTTCTCCAACGGCGCAAACATCGGCCTTCTACTTGGGTCGCCGTCCCACGACCTCGTAGACGTGGACCTTGACGCCCCCGAAGCTGTAGCCGCAGCCGAAACCTTCCTGCCCAACACCGACCGAATCCACGGCAGGCCCGGCAAGCCGCGCTCCCACTACTGGTACACGTCACCCGTCCCCGCCACGAAAAACTTTGAGTACGTCGAGGGCAAGGACGACAAGACCATGTTGGTCGAAATCCGGTCCACCGGAAGACAGACCCTTGTCCCGCCGAGCCTGCATCCCTCCGGGGAGAAATACGAGTGGTACGCCGAGGGAGACCCGGCGCAGGTAGACGCCGAGACGTTGACCGCCGCCGTGTCGAGGGTTGCGGCCTGTGCCCTACTCGCCCGGAAGTGGCCGGGTAAAGGTGTCCGCCACGAAGCGAGTCTTGCGCTGGCCGGGGCGCTGGTCCGGGCTGGCTGGACTGACCAGGACATCGCGCAGTTCATTGAGGCCGTGACGCGGATCGCAGGCGACGAGGATTCACGCGAGAGGATCAGGGACGGGCGCGACACCCGCCGTCAGATACAGGAGGGCGGAAAAGCAACCAGCCTGCCGACGCTCAAGAAGTTCATCGGAGACAAAGCCGTCGATTGCATCGCCGAATGGTTACATCTCAGACGCAGCGCGAAGGGAAACGGCACAGCGACGGCCACGACCGAGGAGGAGGGCAACGACACGATCCCTGATCTGTCCGGCCTCTACGTTGTCAAGGGCGGAGTCATCGGATATATGAAGCCTATCGGCCGCGGAGACGACACCACTCAGATTTTCGTTCCGTTGTGCAACTTCACGGCCCAGGTGGTAGAGGAAACGATACGGGATAACGGCGTTGAGCGCAGCATGACCTTTGCGATTGAGGGGCGGCTTTCAGACGGCCAGACGTTACCCCGGATTCAGATACCGGCCCCGCAGTTCGCCGGGCTGTCTTGGATAACAGGCGAGTGGGGCGTCTCTGCGCGGATCTCCGCAGGGCAGGCCAGCAAGGACCGGCTGAGAGAGGCGATACAGGTTTTCAGCGCGGGGTGTGAGAGGCGCACGACCTACGTCTACACCGGCTGGCGCAAGGCGGGCGACTCGTGGCTCTACCTTCACGCCGGGGGCGCTATTGGCGCGAACGGGCAGGGCGTTGACGTAGACCTTGAGCCGCCACTCAACCGCTACCGCCTGCCCGCCGAGCCGGAGAACGTCCCCGAGGCCGTGACGCGCTCCCTGTCGCTTCTGGGCGTGGCCCCCTACACCGTGACCGTCCCGCTTCTGTCCGCCGCCTATCTCGCGCCCCTGGCCGTCCACCTTCGGCCTGACTTCGCGCCCTGGCTCTACGGTCCTACCGGCAGCATGAAATCCACGCTGGCCGCTTTGTTCCTTTCGCATTACGGCCATTTTCCCGACAAGACGGCGCTGCCCGCATCATGGGAGTCCACCGAGAACGCACTTGAGAAAAGGCTATTCACGCTCAAGGACGCGCTGGCCGTCGTGGACGACTACGCACCACAGGCCGACCCGACAGCCCAGGCGAAGATAAGCCGCGTTGCACAGCGTCTTGTCCGTGCTCAAGGCAATCTCTCAGGCCGATCCCGTATGCGAGCGGACACGTCTCTGAGGCCGGACTATCCGCCGCGTGGCCTAATGGTCTCCACCGGCGAGGACCTTCCGCCTGGACAGTCTGTCCTTGCGCGGTTGCTCACTGTCGAGGTGGACCGGGCGCAGATCGACGTGAAGAAGCTGACCGAGGCCCAGGAGCACGCCGACCGACTCCCGCACGCGCTGGCCGGATACATCGCGTGGCTGGCCCCGCAGATGGACGAACTAAAGGACTCTCTCACCCAACGATGGAAGGAGCTTAGAAAAGGGGCGCTGACTTGCTCGTCCCACTTGCGCGGCCCTGAGATCGTGGCGCACCTGTCCGTAGGGCTTGAGATGTTTCTGAGGTTCGCCGTCCGCGTGGGGGCTGTGTCCGAAGATCAGGCGGGCGAGATTTACAGCGACGGATGGGACGCGCTCCTGTCTGTTGCCCAGGCTCACGACCGGCGCGTCCGGCAGGAGGACCCCGCTGAGGTATTCTTGCAAACGCTGTCGTCCCTTCTGGCTCAGAACGCCGTCCACGTCGCGCCAAAGGACGCGGTAGGCGAGGGGGACGGCGGAGGCGTTGAAATCGGCTGGCAAGACGAGGCGTATTTGTATCTCATCCCCGACGCCACACGCGCGGCCGTGGCCCGATGCCTCAGAGACGCCGGAGGACACTTCCCGCACTCGCCCCGGATGCTTTACAAAGCGATGGAGAAGCGCGGGGCACTCGTGCCGGGGAAGGACCAGGCTACTCGGTTCGTGAAGATAGGTCCCAAGTCCCGGCGAGTAATCCAGGTCCCCCGGCAAGCCCTTGACCCCACCGAAGGGTAGCCGGTCACTGATTGGTCACTGATTGGTCACTGATTTTTTTGAAAATCAGTGACCGCTAATAGATTGTCTCTCAGGGAGTTGAGGCGTTGGTCACTGAAGTCACTGAAAAATTAGGGTAGAGAGGCCCACATGTTTGCAGAGGGAGGGCAAGGAGAGAAGCAAAAACATGTAGCCCTCTCTCCCTGTATAAATCAGTGACTTCAGTGACCGAGAGGTTAAACGATTGTCTCACAGTGGATTGTCGGTCACTGATTTGCTAAATTTTCAGTGACCTTTCAGTGACTTTTCAGTGACCGAACGGAGAGATGCCTTGACCGCCCCCGTTGACACGCCCCGGGTCCCGAGCTCGCCCGGCGATCCCTTCGCCGAGCTACCCCGGCCCGTCGTCCTGCGCCTGCTGGCCGGCCCCGGACGGTTCACCCGGAGCGACTACGCGCTCTACGTGCGGTGTGACCATTGGCAGGCCGTCAAGGGCGAGGCCCTACAGATTCATGGCCGTTTCTGCGTCCTATGCGACAGCCCGGCGGCGCAGGTCCACCACCGGCCAAGCGGCTACCGGCATCTGTTCGCCGAGGACCCCCGGCTGCACCTGATCCCGCTGTGCCGGGAGTGCCACAGGCGATTTCATAGACGCTAATCGCTTCTTCCGCAATAATTTACGGAATTCGTTAAAATTTATTAATTAAGTGTG
>CAYRZX010000041.1:0-28332 GCA_964428665.1 uncultured Gemmatimonas sp. | reverse complement strand
GTATCTGGAGTAAATTCTTGTGCATGGAATGATGTCGCCTGGCGCACAGGCCCTCACCCCGCCTCGCTGACGCTCGGCTTCCCCTCTCCCGCATGCGGGAGAGGGGTGGCAGGCGCAGCCTGACGGGGAGAGGGCCAGAGACACAACTCACAGAACCTACCAAAACTTGCTTGGCAGAATAGCAGGAGACGGCTTGTGAAGATTCTCGTCATCTCCAACCTCTTCCCCCCTCACTACCTCGGGGGGTACGAGATCACCTGCGGCCAGGTGTGCCGTGAGCTGGAGCGGAGGGGCCACCGGGTGGTCGTGCTGACGAGCACGCACGGCCTGATACCGGGGGCGACCGACGAGCGCCCGGGGGACGTGCGCCGGGTCCTCCAGCTCTACCTGCCCTTTGGCAGGCCCGCAAAATTGATGAGGACGAGGCGGTGGTGGGTCGGCAGGGAGAACTACAGGGCCACGATGGACCTCATCCTCAGAGAACGGCCCGGCGTGATCTTCGTCTGGAGCCTCCTGCGCCTCACGCTCGGCCCGGCCTACGCCGCGCAGGATTCCGGGGTCCCGGTCGCGTACAGTCTCAATGACGAATCCATCGCCGGGTATTTGCCGGCCCGGTTCAGGCTGGCGCCGCGGGCCTTCTCCCGGTATGTGGCCGACAGGGTCCTGCCCGACATCACCCTGAGAGGGCTGACCCTCCGGAGCGCCACGTGCATCAGCCGACTGCTCAAGACCAATCTCACGGCGAGGGGCGTGCCGGTGGAGGACGCCAGGGTCATCTACCACGGCATCCCCCTGAAGGATTTCCCGGCCAAGCCCGAACCGGGCGAGGTCAGGACGCCGGCGCGCGTGCTCTACGTGGGACAGCTCCACCCCTACAAGGGGGTGCACACGCTCATCGAGGCCGCCCAGATGGTCTCTTCGTCGAACGGGATGCCTGCGCCGAGGGTGTCGGTCGTCGGCGACGGGCCTGACGCCTACAGGAGCCAGCTCCACGAGAAGGCCGCTCAGGGGGGCGCGAGGGTCGACTTTGTCGGCAAGGTGGCCCACGCCGAGCTGGCCCGGATCTACCGGGAGCACGACATCTTCGTGTTCCCCTCCACGTGGCAGGAGCCTTTTGGCCTGACGCACCTGGAGGCGATGGCCTCGGGCACCCCTGTCATCAGCACGACCGGCGGGGGGCACGGGGAGTTTCTCCGGGACGGGGAGAACGCGCTGGTCTTTGAGAAGGAGGACGCCGGGCAGCTCGCAGGGCATATCCTGCGCCTGATCCGCGACGGGGACCTCAGCCGACGCCTCGCGATGCGCGCGAGGGCCGTCGTGGAGCGCGAGTTTTCGCTGGAGCGTTACGTCGAGGACCTCGAGGCCTTCCTGCAAGAGACGGCAGGGGACGAGACACGGCAGATCAGAAGGGGGCTGGCGGTATGAAGGTGGCCATTTTAGCCGGGGGCGTCGGCACTCGCCTGGCCGAAGAGACCGAGGTGAAGCCGAAACCGATGGTGGAGATCGGCGGGCGACCGATCCTCTGGCACATCATGATGCACTATGATCATTACGGCTTCGGGGAGTTTGTGGTCGCGCTCGGGTACAAGGGCGAGGTCATCAAGCGGTACATGGTGGACTACTGTTCGTTGAACAGCAATCTCACCGTGCGCCTTCAGACCGGCGAGGTCGAACTCAACGGCGGGTACAGGCCGGACTGGACCGTCGAACTGGTGGACACCGGGATCGCGACGCTGACGGGGGGGCGCATCAAGCGCCTGGCCCCCTACCTGGGGGATGGGACGTTTATGCTGACCTGGGGGGACGGCGTCTCAGACGTGAACCTGCGCGATCTCCTGACCTTCCATCGCGCCCACGGGAGGCTGGCCACCCTGACGGCGGTGCGTCCGCCCGCCCGCTTCGGCCACCTGGACCTGGACGGGGACCGGGTGGCGGAGTTCTCCGAAAAGCCCCAGACCCGGGAGGGGTGGATCAACGGGGCGTTCTTTGTCCTGGAGCCGGAGGCGCTCGATTACATCGACGGCGACGACACGCAGTGGGAGCGGGAGCCGATGGAGCGACTGGCCAGGGACGGGCAACTGATGGCCTATCGGCACACCTCTTTCTGGCAATGCATGGACACGTTGCGCGACAAGCGATTGCTGGAGACGCTCTGGGAGGGCGGCAAGGCGCCCTGGAAAGTCTGGGAGGAACAAGATGCGCATTCTTGTGACCGGTCACAGGGGCTACATCGGTACCGTTATGGCGCCTATGCTGGCGTCCGAAGGGCATGAGGTCGTGGGGCTGGACAGTGATCTCTACGAGCAGTGTACCTTTGGATGCCCTGCCCCCGAGATCTCCTCCATCCGAAAAGACATTCGGGATGTCCGGGCCTCTGACCTGAACGGGTTCGAGGCGGTGGCGCATCTGGCCGGGTTGTCGAACGACCCCCTCGGCGATCTGGACCCCGCCCTGACGTATGAGATCAACCACGCGGCCTCGGTGCGCCTGGCCAGGCTGGCGAAAGCGGCGGGGGTCACGCGCTTTGTCTTCTCCTCGTCCTGCAGCATCTACGGGGCGGCGGGCGAGGGGATGGCCGACGAGCGGACGGAGTTTCATCCGGTCACGCCTTACGGGCACTCCAAGGCGCTGGTGGAGCGAGACGTGGGCAGGATGGCGGATCGGGGGTTCAGCCCGACGTTTCTCCGCAACGCGACCGCCTACGGGGTCTCGCCCCGCCTGCGCTTTGACCTCGTGCTCAACAACCTGGTCGCCTGGGCCTTTACGACCGGCCGGGTGTATCTCAAAAGCGACGGCACGCCCTGGCGTCCGGTCGTGCACATCGAGGACATCTCGCGCGCCTTCATCGCGGCCCTTCACGCGCCCCGCGAACGGGTGCACAATCAGGCCTTCAACGTGGGGCTCAACGAGGAGAACTACCGGGTCAGGGAACTGGCCGGGATTGTCCGGGAGACGGTGCCGGGTTGCCGCGTCGAGTACGCCAGGGGCGCAGGGCCGGACAGGCGCTGCTACCGGGTGGACTGCCGTAAGCTGGCGCGGACCCTGCCGGAGTTCAGGCCGCAGTGGGACGCCCGGCGGGGCGCGGAACAGCTCTACAGGGCCTATCAGGAGGCCGGGCTGCGCACAGAGGATTTTGAGGGGCCTCGATACAGCCGCGTCGAGCATATCCGGCGCCTGATGAGCGCCGGATGCCTGGACAGGGGCCTGCGCTGGAAAGGCGAGCGGGTCGCCCTGGTCGCCTGAAGGTCGAATCTGGAACTCAGGAAATCAGGAATGGTTTACCTGAGTTCCTGAGTTCTTAATTCGCACTTCTGAGGGGTGAAGCCATGTCGGCGGAAAAGGCGTGTCCGGTCTGCTCCTCTTCGGGCATGTCGGCGTTTTTCGAGGTTTCGGGCCTGCCGGCCCAGATCGGCCTTCAGTGGCCCAGCCCGGAGGCGGCCCGCCGATGCCCCAGAGGGGATATTCGTCTGGGGTTCTGCCGCGACTGCGGTTTTATCGCCAACCTGACCTTTGAGCCGGCCCGTCTTGAATACACGCCGGCGTACGACAACTCCCTGCACTTTTCCCCCTTTTTCCAGGCGTATGCCCGTTCGGAGGCGTTGCGGCTGATCGAACGCCACAACCTGCACGGCAAAGAGGTGATCGAGATCGGGTGCGGAAAAGGGGATTTTCTGTCCCTGCTGTGCGGGCTGGGCGACAACCGGGGCGTCGGGTTTGACCCGGGCTGTGAGCCTCCGCGCCCTGACCCCAGGGTGACCCTCATCAGGGACCTCTACTCGGAGCGCCACGCCGGCCATCGGGGCGACCTGATCTGCTGTCGGCACGTGTTTGAGCACGTTCACAACCCGACGGATTTCCTGAGGACGCTGCGGTCTGCGATCGGAGACCGCTCAAACACGGTCGTGTATTTTGAGGTCCCGAACGCATCCCTCATCCTGCGGGACCTCTCGGTGTGGGATGTCATTTATGAGCACTGTTCGTATTTCACCCGCGAGTCGCTCGCCCGCGCCTTTGCCCTGTGCGGGTTCCGCGTCTGCGATCTCGCCGAGACCTACGAGGGGCAATACCTCCGCGTCGAGGCCCTGCCGGGCGAAGGCCCCGCCGATTCGAGGGGTGCGCAGAAGGGGGACCTCAGCGGGGTGGCCCGGGACGTGAGCGACTTCGCCGACGGCTGTCGGGGCCTGATAGAGGCGTGGAGATCCTACCTGGACACGGTTCGACAGGCAGGGCAGCGGGCCGTGCTGTGGGGAGCGGGGGCCAAGGGCGTCAGTTTTATGAATATGCTCAAGGGCCAGCGCTCGATCGAGTACGTCGTGGACGTCAACCCCCGCAAGCAGGGCAGGTATGTGGCCGGGACGGGGCAGCAAATCGTGCCCCCTGAATTTCTCCGGGACTACCGGCCGGGGGTCATCATCGTCACGAATCCCGTCTATCAGGGCGAGATTCGGCAGATGACGGAGCGCCTCGGCGTGACGGCAGAGTTCCGGTGCGCGTAAGAGAGGAGACGACGATGCGAAAGAAGGAGTTGGTGTTGTGCGGGTTGCTGGCGATGCTCTGTGTGGCCTGGCCTGAGGCGGCGCGGGGCCAGGTGCGGGCCGGGGTGCGGGGCGGCGCGACCATAGACCCTGACCAGTTTCACTTCGGGTTCCACGTGCAGGCCGTGATCGTCCAGCAGCTTCGGTTTCAGCCGAACGTCGAGGTCGGCGTGGGGGACAACCTGACCCTGATCGCCCTGAATCCCGAGCTGAACTACCTCTTCGCAGCCAGAAGCCCCATGAAGCCCTACGTCGGGGGGGGACCCGGCATCAACGTCTTCGACCGCCGCGGGCCGTTCGGCGGCACGCACACCGACGTGGGGGTCAACTTTGTCTTCGGCATCGAGGTGCCGCTCAGGAGGGGGCCTGACTTTCTGGCCGAGCTGAAGGTCGGGGTGGGGGACACGCCCGACCTCAAGATGACGTTCGGGCTGACTTTCTGACGGGGAGGGGAACGAATGGGCGAATCCCATTTCACGTGCCGCTCCTGCGGGGGCGGTCGTCTGGAACCGGTCATGTCCTTTGGGCGGACGCCGCTGGCGGACCGCCTGCTGACCGCAGAGCAGTTGGCAGGGCCGGAGATCACCGCCCCCCTCGATCTGCTGTTCTGCCCCGGCTGCACGCTGCTGCAGATCGCCGAGACCGTGCCCCCGGAGGTCCTGTTCGGGGGGGACTATCCCTATTTTTCTTCGGTCTCGCAGACGCTCCTGATGCATTCGCGAGAGAACGCGGAGGCGTTGATCCGGTCGAGGGGGCTCGGCGCGGACAGCCTGATTCTGGAGATCGCCAGCAACGACGGCTACATGCTCAGGAACTTTGCGGGGCGGGGGATTCCGGTCCTGGGGGTCGACCCGGCCAGGGGGCCGGCGCAGGCCGCTCAGAAGGCGGGAATTCCCACGCTCTGCGCGTTTTTCGACAGGGCCCTGGCCGGGCGTCTCCGGGCGGAGGGCCGGGCCGCTGACGTGGTGATCGCCAACAACGTGCTGGCGCACGTCCCGGACCTCAACGGCTTCGTGGAGGGCATCGGGGTCATCCTGAAGGAGGGCGGCCTGGCGGTCATCGAGGTCCCTTATGCGGTGGAGCTGGTCGAGCATTGCGAGTTCGACACGATCTATCACCAGCACCTCTGCTATTTTTCGGCCACCGCGCTGGACCGGTTGTTCAGGAGGCATCGCCTTTTTCTCAATCACGTCCAGCTCATTCCCATACACGGCGGGTCGTTGCGCCTGTTCGTGGAGCGCCGCGAGGCCGTCCGCGAGTCGGTTCGGGGGCTTTTGAGGGAGGAGGAGGCGAACGGGATGGATCAGGTCGAGACCTATCGCCGCTTCGCCGACCGCGTGCGCAGGGTGCGCAGCGCCCTGGTGGAGATGCTCCGGGACCTCAAACGACAGGGGAATAGAATTGCCGCCTACGGGGCGGCGGCCAAGGCCACGACGCTGTTGAGCTACTGCAAGATCGGCAGGGAGTCGCTCGACTATGTGGTGGACCTGAACCCGTTCAAGCACGGGCGCTACATGGGGGGAAACCGTCTGCCCATCTCTCCGCCGGGCAGGCTTTTGGAGGACAGGCCGGATTTTGTGCTGCTTCTCGCGTGGAATTTTGCGGAGGAGATCTTGCAACAGCAGGCGGCCTACCGGCAGGGGGGCGGCAGGTTCATCATCCCTATCCCGTATCCCACCGTGGTCTGAGAGAGAAAACGACCGTGACAAGAGAGTGGTTTCGCGAGTTCTGGCGCTACCGGGAGCTGTTCTATTTCCTGATCTGGCGCGACGTGAAGGTGCGCTACAAACAGACCGCGCTCGGGGCGGCGTGGGCCGTCATTCAGCCCTTTTTCACGATGATCGTGTTCACCCTCTTTTTCGGCAAGCTGGCCAGGATCCCGAGCGACGGAATCCCCTATCCGATCTTTTTTTACAGCGCCCTGCTCCCGTGGGTCTACTTTTCAGAGGCCCTCCGATTTTCCGGGAACAGCCTGGTCACGAACGCGAATCTCATCACGAAGGTCTACTTTCCCAGGGCGGCCATTCCGGCCTCGTCGGCCCTGGGGGGGCTGGTCGACTTCGGCATCGCCTCCGTCCTCCTGCTGGGGATGATGGCCTACTATCACATAGGGCCGAGCTGGGAGCTGCTGCTGTGGCCGGTGCTGGTCGTGCCTCTGGTGCTGCTCGCCCTCGGGGTCGGCATGATCCTGGCGGCGCTGAACGTGAAATACAGGGACGTCAAACACGCCATCCCTTTTATCATTCAGCTCTGGCTGTTCGTGACGCCCATCATCTACCCCACGAGCCTCGTGCCCGACCGCTTTCGGGTCTGGCTGGCGCTCAACCCGTTGAGCGGCCTGATCGAGGCGTTTCGGGCCTCTCTCCTCCCCGACCGGCCGCTGGACTGGCCGCTGGTGGGGATGTCGGTGGCCGTCGCGTTGCTGGTCTTTGCGCTGGGGGGGCTGTATTTCAAGCGGGCAGAACAGACCTTTGCGGACGTCGTGTAGAGAGGCGGGGTTTTCAATGGCGCACTCGGTGGTCGTGGAGAACCTGTCGAAGCGCTACAGGATCGGACAGCTGCACCGGAAGGTCAACCTGCGCGAGGCGCTGGTCCGCCTGGTGAGGCGCCCCTTTCGGCGGGAGGAGGAGAGGGTCATCTGGGCGCTGAGGGGCGTCTCCTTTGAGGTCGAGGCGGGCGAGGTCGTCGGCATCATCGGGAGGAATGGGGCGGGCAAGAGCACCCTGCTGAAGGTGCTGTCCAGGATCACCTGTCCGACCTCGGGGAGGGTGGACGCCCGCGGGCGGGTCGCCTCCCTGCTGGAGGTGGGCACGGGGTTTCACGAGGAGCTGACAGGGCGGGAAAACATCTACCTGAACGGGGCCATCCTGGGCATGAAGAAGCGGGAGATCGACGCCAGGCTGGATGAGATCGTGGCCTTTGCCGACGTGGAGAAGTTCATCGACACGCCGATCAAGCGGTATTCGACGGGGATGCGGTTGCGGCTGGGGTTCGCCGTGGCCGCCCACCTGAACCCGGACATCCTGCTGGTGGACGAGGTGCTGGCGGTGGGCGACATCGGGTTTCAGAAGAAGTGCCTGAGGGCCATGAACGACCTGCGCGGCGGGGGCAGGACCGTGTTCTTCGTCTCCCACAACATGGCGGCCGTGGAGAACCTCTGTTCCCGCGCCATCTGGGTCGAGGATGGGCAGGTGCGGCAGGACGGGGACGCCAGAGCGGTCATCAAGGCATATCTCTCCTCTTTCGCCAGCGCGCAGGGGGCCGGGCTCGACCTGAGCCGCGTGGAGGGCCGAACCGGGACCGGGGAGGTCCGGTACGCCGGGATCGAGTTTCTCGGCCCGGACAGGCGCCCGAAGGGGTGCGTCTGCAGCGGGGAGTCCCTGGTGGTGAGGCTCCACTATCGCGCCGAAAGGCGCGTCTCCTGCCCCCACTTCGGCCTCGAAATCCACTCGGACATGGGGACCCTGATCACCTCGGCCAACACGTGGGGCGCGGGCGTCGAGATACCGTCTCTGCCTCCGGGGGACGGGCACATCGACCTGGAGGTCGACTTTCTCAATCTCATGCCGGCCAGGTATTACATCTCGCTCTGGCTGGCCAGGGTGGGGCATTACTACGACGTCCTGCAGAACTGCGCCACGCTGGACGTCGAGGCGTCGGACTTTTACAAGTCGGGAAGGGGGATCGAGAGCCGATTCGGGATCATTTTTCTCCCGTGCAGGTGGAGGCTGGATGGGGCCGACGGAGGGCCCTGCGCTCAGGTCCGGGTGACGAATGCAGATCACGCCTGTTCATACGCTTCACGAGTTTGATAGGCTGAGGACTGACTGGGACGCTGCGTATGCGGCGGACGCCCACGCCCAGGTCTTCGTGTCGTGGGCGTGGCTGCGGGGGTGGTTTGAGGTGACGCCTCACGCCTGGCGCGTGCTCGCCGCCCGGCCCGCTCCCAAAGCGCCTTACGTGGCCTTTTTCCCCGTCAGCGTGCGCCCCGCCCGGAGATACGGCGTCGAGGGGTCTCGCGAGCTCTACATGGGGGGAAATCCCGGCGCGGATTATACGGGGTTTGTCTGTCTGCCCGAATACGAGGAGAGGGCGGTTTCGGCCTTCGCGGCCTTTGTGCAGCGCCAAATGAAATGGGACCGGTTTCATCTGAAGGATGTGCTGGACCCCCGGTTGGATTTTTTTTGAAGCGCTTTTCCCCCCGGGATTATGACGTGCGGTGCTCCGACAACCTCCCCTGTCCCTACATCCCTCTGCCCGAAAGCTGGGACCGGTTTGCGCAGGATTTTTTGGGTCGGTGGACCCGCCGGGACATCCACCGGTTTCTCAGGCGGGTTGAGAACTGCAACGGGTTCCGGCTGGTGCACGCTCAGGCGGACAACCTGGAGTCTCAAATGGACGCGTTCTTCCAGCTCTTGAAGTTGCGATGGAGGCCGGGGGAGCAGGCCCTGAGCCGGGACCGGACGCTCTTCCGGCGTTGCTTCGAGAACGGGAGTCTCTGGTTGAGGATGCTGTGGGACAAGGGAGAGCCCGTTGCGGGTCTGGCGGCCTTTGTGGACCCGCAGAAGAAGACCTTTTCCGCCTACCTGGCAGCCCATAATGAAAAATATTCCAGGATGAGCCCGGGGAAGGGGATGTGCGGGTACGGCGTCCAGTATGCCATCCAGAACGGGTTTCAGGTGTTCGATTTCTTGAGGGGAGACGAGAAATACAAACACCTGTTCGGCGCTGTGGAGCGCTTCAACAGAGACGCCGTCATCCAGCGCAGGGGTTTGCGAATGACCGCGAGGAGGCTTGTGAAGGGGTGGGGGCACGCATGGAAGAAGCTCAGGGGGATGTAAGCGCAGGTGAGGAGGCGTCGTATTTCAGTCCGCATCGAGGAGGTTAGCTATGCAACCCCAGGCGACAGCTTCGTGGCGGCCCTTCGAGAGGGAGATGGGCCTGCAGAGAGGGGGAGACACGAGGAGGCGAGCGCAACGGTCCTTTGAGACGCCCGTCGCAGACGAGCTCACGAAGGCGCCCGAGCAGGGGCCTCCTCTCGACCTTCACGGGGCCATGAGGGACCCCTTCGGCGCGCACAGGGAGTATTTCAGGGGCAACGACTATTATTGAAGGAGAGCGAACGGGTGGAAGGGCTTCTCTCCAGGTTGCAGGTCACTCTGCTGTATGAGCAGGATGTCTCCGCGGACCCCCCTCTTATCCCCCCTAAAGGGGGGAAGCAGGTTTCCTCCCCCTTTCCTTTAGGAAAGGGAGGGCAGGGGTCGCGACCTCATGGGAGCGACAGGTTGGGTGGAGGGGGGATAGGTCCACAATCCTCAATCCGCCTCCGGGAGAGGATCGACAGGTACCGGAGCGCGTGTCTGGTGCAGCCCCTCTCCGAGGATGCGCCGGAGGCGCTGGAGCAGGTCTGTCCGATGGACGCGCAGGCCATGAGGCCGAGGCTGAGGCGCGGGGACCGCTGCTACGTGGCCTGGGTGGACGGAAGGGCCGTCCATTTCACCTGGGTGCAGGTCAGCGGCTGGCACTACCTGCTGTCCGCCGGCCTCTGGCATCGCATCCGGAAGGGGGAGGCGTGGCTCTATCACGGCCACACGGCGGCGGGGTTCAGGGGACGGGGGGTCTGTTATTTCGTGGGGGCCCGGATCCTGGAGGACCTCCGGCGGGACGGGGCGTTTCAGAGGGCCGTCGTCTACACGACCCGGGACAACAGGGCCTCTCAGGGGACCATCCGGCGGAACGGTTTTTCTCTCAAGCGCAGACACTATGCGCTCCGGGTCAGGGGGGTCCACATCCCCCTGCCGGGGCTGGCGACCGTCCTGCGCGGCAGGGAGGCGAGGGAGTATGTCCTCAGCCTTCCGGAGGCGACGAAGGAGCTGTTGAGGAGGTTCGGGGTCATCCAGGCCCCGAGCCGTCGTCCCGCAGACCTCTGGTATTAACCGAGGCGGGTGTGTGATGAAGATCGCTTTCGTCAGCCAACCCCTGGACCGCATCATCCCCCCCTTTCAAAGCTCGATCGGCATCTGGACGCACGAGGTCGCCCGCCGCCTGGCCCGATTCTGCGGCGTCACGGTCTACACGAGAGGGGATCGCGCTCAGCGCGACGCGGAATGGGACGGGGGAATTCGTCACCGGTGCGTGTCCGTGCGCCCTGACGACCGGCTGCTCCGGCTTCTCAGGCGTCTTTCAGGCCTCTACGACTCCAGACGCCCCCTCTTTGCCTCCGGCCTGTATTACCTGGGATACATCCTGCGGGTGGCCAACGACCTGAGGGATCGGCCGTGCGATGTCGTCCACGTGCAGAACTTCTCCCAATTTGTCCCCGTGATCCGGGCCTTCAACCCGGACGCCAGGATCGTCCTGCACATGCACTGCGAGTGGCTGACGCAGCTCGACCGGCGGATGATCGAACGGCGGCTCAGGCAGGCGGACCTGGTCGTCGGCTGCAGCGACTACATCACCCGAAAGATCCGCCAGCGTTTCCCCCGGTTCGCCGACCGCTGTCAGACCGTCTGCAACGGCGTGGATGTGGACCGCTTTTCCGGCAAGAACGGCCACCCGAGGGGGGGGGACGCCAGGCGGTTGCTGTTCGTGGGGAGGATCTCGCCGGAAAAAGGGGTGCACGTCTTATTGGACGCCTTTCAAAAGGTGGTTGAGCGCTGCCCCCAGGCGCGGCTCGAGGTCGTGGGCCCGCAGGGGGCGGCCCCCATCGAGTTCATCGTCGGGCTGGCCGATGACCCCAGGGTCTCCGGCCTGGCGTCCTTCTATCAGGGGGACTACTTTTCGCTGCTGCAGAGCAGGCTCTCTTCTGAGGCTATGGGCCGGGTGTCCTTTAAAGGCCAGGTCGCACATTCGAGGTTGAGCGACCACTACCGAAATGCGGACGTGCTGATCAACCCCTCGTTGAGCGAGGCGTTCGGGATGAGCCTCGTGGAGGCCATGTCCACGGGGGTTCCGGCCGTGGCCACGCGGGTCGGGGGCGTTGCCGAGGTCGTCGAGGACGGCAAGACCGGCCTGCTGGTGGAGCCGGGAGATGCCTCCGCGCTGGCCGGGGCGATCCTCCGCCTCCTCGATGACGACGGCCTCAGGAGGTCGATGGGAGAGGCCGCGCGTCGGCGAGCGGTTGAGCGGTATTCCTGGGAGGCGGTCGCCGACCGCCTGTGGCATCACTACAAGACCATCTGCGGGCACGATGAACGGTTTATGCCTAAAAGGCCTGGCGCGTCCGTTTTTTAGACGCCTGATGGGCCATTTCGCGAGCGAGCCCTGCGGGGGCGACCTGGGGCGGTCCGCCGTCGTCTTCTCGCCGCACCCGGACGATGAGACGCTCGGCTGCGGCGGGACGATCATCCAGAAGAGGCGGGCCGGGGCGGCGGTCAAGATCGTCTTTATGACGGACGGGGGGCGCTCGCACAGGCATCTCATCTCGGAAGACGAATTGAGGTCCATCCGCGCGGGCGAGGCCCTGGCCGCGAGTCGAACGCTCGGGGTGGCGGAGGACGGGGTCGTCTTTCTGGGGTTCGAGGATGGGAGGCTGAGCGAGCATCAGGGCCAGGCCATTTCTCGCGTGGCGGAGGTCCTCCGGCGCGAGCGGCCCGACGAGGTCTTCGTCCCTTACCACAGGGAGTCCCCGCCGGACCATGTCGCGACCCATCGAATCGTCCTGTCCGCGCTGCGGGCGTGCGGGAGGGGCGTGGCGGTCTACGAGTACCCGATCTGGTTCTGGGGGCACTGGCCCTGGGTCAGCGCGCCGGCGCGCGGCCCCAGGGAGATGGCGAAGGTCTCTCGAAACAGCCTCGTTTCGGGCCTGCGCCTGCTGAGGGATTTCAGGCGATGCGTTTACATAGGGGATGTTTTGGCGCTCAAACGCGCGGCGCTGGCCCGGCATCGGTCCCAGATGCTCGCGCCGGACCCCCGCTGGCAGACGCTGGGCGACGTCTCGAACGGGGAATTCCTGGACTGTTTTTTTCAGGACCGTGAGATTTTTCGACATTATCGTCTCTGAAAGACGCGGAGGGCGGGACATGATCAGGAATGAAAGGGGTTTTATCGGCAGACGTGCGGTCCGCGCGCTTCTCCTCCTGGCCGTTCTGGCCGGCGCCGGTGTCTTATCCGGCTATGGGTGGTATGCCAGTGCCCCCCTCATCGAGGTCTTCAACCTGCCGGACGCCTTCTCCCGCCGCCACGGGAGCTTCACCGTCAACGTCTGCGGCTCCGCCTCGCCGCTGCCCGGATTTCTGGCGAGGCGTCTCACCGGAGACGTGAAGTACCGGCTCAATGAGGGTCCGTGGATGGAGGCTGGGAGGGGGGGGCCAAGAGTACCTCCCCCGCTTTTTGCCGTCGAACTGAGCGATGAGGCCCTCCTGCCGGGCCTGAACACGCTCACGATTGAGGCCGCCTCCCGTGGACGCCGGCCCGATGTCAGGACGTTGCAGTTCAGGTATGACCCCGCCCCCATCCGCCTGCCCGTCCGCCTGGACTGGGCGAGCGACGCCCTTGAGGTCGAGGACGGCCGCTGGGAGGTCCTCACGTCCGGCGGGGAGCGGCGCGTGCGCCCCAGGCCCGGTTTCGAGGGCTACGACCGGATCCTGATCCTGGCCGGGGCCTTCTCCGGGGGGCGCCGGGTCGTGACGGACGTCATCTTCCGGGAAAAGGTGGATTACAGCAACGCCTACGGCTTTGGCGTCCTGTCCATGTGGGGCGGACGCCCCGACGATGTGGGCGTCCGCCTGCGACGCGGCTGGAGCTTCGGCCTGACGTGGTACTGGAACCGCTACGAGGGCGTGGGGAGCGAGTTCTCCTATAAATATGGGGATGATCCGCCGAAATGGGTCAACTCCTACCGCAACCTGGACCTCCGGGCGGGCGTCCGGTACTCCATCGAGATGGAGTGCTGGCCGGAGCGGGACGCCGCCGGGCGGCACGTCTGTCACCGGCAGCGTGTCAGGTGGTGGCCGGAGGGGGAGGCTGCTCCTGACGCGTGGATCGAGGTGACGGACACGGAGGGGGCTCCGCTCCCCCCCGGAGAATACGGCGTCGCCCTGATCGCCTATCACGCTCAGGTCGATTTTGGCCCTGTCCTCATTGAGGCATTGGACAGTCCGGGTCGAGAGGTCGAGGCGCGGCCTGTGTCCAGCGCAGGCCCATTTGAACTCGCGAAGGAAGGTTATGGAATCAGAACGGCCCTTGCCGGAGGGCGCTGACCTGCCGAGAGAATCTGTCCGCAGGGGGCATCTCTGCCCGAGCTGCGGCGCGGCCGATGTCTCGACCTTCTACGAGGTCGAGCAGGTCCCCGCGCACAGCGTCCTGCTCATGCCGACGCAGGCGGCGGCCCTCGACTACCCCAGGGGAGACATCGTGCTGGGGTTTTGCCGGGGGTGCGGTTTCATCTTCAACGTGGCGTTCGACCCCGAGATGCCCGAATACTCCTCCCGCTACGAGGAGACTCAGGGGTTCTCTCCCACGTTCAACGCCTTTCATCGGGACCTGGCAGGCCGTCTGATTGAGCGGCACGACCTGCGCGGCAAGGAGATCGTCGAGATCGGCTGCGGCAAGGGGGAGTTTCTGACGCTGCTGTGCGAGCTGGGGGGGAACCGCGGGGTCGGGTTTGACCCGGCCTACGTCAGCGAACGCAACCGGAGCGAGGCGAAAGGTCAGATCACCTTTATCAAGGACTTCTATTCGGAGAAATATGCCCATCATCGAGGGGACCTGATCTGCTGCAAGATGACGCTGGAGCACATCCCGCGCCCGGCCGAGCTGGTCAGTCTCCTCCGGCGTTCGATCGGAGACAGGCGAGACACGGTCCTTTTTTTTCAGGTCCCGGACGTCACGCGCATTCTTCGGGAGGGGGCCTTCTGGGACATCTACTACGAGCACTGTTCCTACTTCAGCCCCGGTTCGCTGGCCCGCCTGTTCCGGGGATGCGGCTTCGACGTCCTCGCCCTGGAGAGGGCCTATGGCGATCAGTACCTGATGATCGAGGGGAGGCCGGGCGACGGCGCCTGCTCCGGGGTTCAGGAGGAGGACAGAGAGGCCCTGGCCCGCGACGTGGCCCGTTTTTCCGGGGACATCCGGCGCAGGTTAGACGCCTGGAGGGGCGTCCTGCGTCAGATCCGGCAGGAGGGACGTCGCGCGGTCCTCTGGGGCTCAGGCTCGAAGGGGGTGGCCTTCCTGACGACGCTCGGTGTCCGGGACGAGGTGGCGTATGTGGTGGATATAAACCCCTATAGAAAAGGGACTTATATGACCGGGACCGGACAGGAGATCGTGTCGCCATGCTTTTTGCGGGAGTACAGGCCGGATGTGGTTATCGCGATGAACCCGATGTATCGGGAGGAGATCCTGTGGGACCTCCGTCAGATGGGCCTCTCCCCGGAGGTGATCACGGTTTAGGGTAGCTCTTCGCGTTTGCCTCTTTCCCCTTCCCTATGGGCGATCACCGGTTCCACAACCCCAAACGCTCCCATGAGGTCGCGTTCCACCGCCCTCCTACAACTCCCACCAGATCGAATAGAATCGAAAAATCCATAAAAATATACTTGACGGCGACGGGGCAATAAGTTATATTTGTCATAAATTATCTAATTGTCACGTTATGGCGATCATCCCGAACGGGAGGAGGCGCGGCGGCGACATGCCTGGGGTCAGCATCGGCTTGCCCGTGTTCAACGGGGCGAACTATCTCGGAGAGGCGCTGGACTCGATCCTGGCCCAGACGTATTCGGACTTCGAGCTGATCCTCTCGGACAACGCCTCCACGGACGGGACCGGGGAGATCTGCGGGGCCTATGCGGCCCGGGACCGGCGCATCCGCTATTACCGGAGCGAGAAGAACCTGGGGGCCGCCAGAAATTTTAATCGCGTCTTTGAGCTGTCGTCGGGCAAATATTTCAAGTGGGCCGCCCACGACGACCTGTGCGCCCCGGACTTTCTGGCCAGGTGCGTGGAGGCGCTCGATCGGGATGCCTCCGTGGTCCTGTGCTACCCCAGGGCCAGGGTCATCGATGAACGCGGGGCGGTCCTGGAGGACTACGACGTCAAGCTGAACACCGACTCCCCGGACCCGCAGGAGCGCTTTCGGGGTCCGATCCTGGTCTGGCACCGGTGCTATGAGATCTTCGGGGTGATCCGCGCGAGCACCCTGAAGCGGACGTCGCTGATGGGCCACTATGCGGCGTCGGACAGGGTCCTGCTGGGTGAACTCGCCCTTCACGGCCGGTTCCAGGAGGTCCCGGAATACCTCTTTTTCGCCAGGAGGCATCCGCAACAGTCCGTCAAGGCCCTTCCCACCAACCATCTGCGCACGGTCTGGTTCGACCCGAGCCAGGAGGGGCGGGTGATGTTCCCGGAATGGAGGATTTTTCACGGCTGTCTCCGATCCATCCGGAAGGCCCCGCTGAGCTGGCGCGAGAGGGTCTGTTGCTATCTGCACGTGGGGAGGTGGGTTCGAGGCCACTGGAGAAGGCTGGCCAGGGACGTGATCACGGCCGTCAGGCAGATCTCAGGTTTTTTATTCAGACCTGTCGGGGCCGGTGGTCTATCAAAGTGATCCACGAACAGGAGTGGCCCAGGCGGCTCGCCTGGGCATGCACAGGCTCTATCACAGGCCGGTGGCCTGTGCCACCCGTGAGAGAGGGGGCAAGCCGTGCAGGGGCAGAGCGAGTCCAGAAGGGTTCTGGTGGTGGACGACGAGCCCCGGGTCCTCTCCTCTATCGAGGACCTGTTAGAGGACGAGTTCGAGGTGCTGACCACCACGGACGCCAGGGGGGCCCTGCGCGTGCTAAGGGAGCAGGAGGTGGCCGTGATCCTGTCCGACCAGCGGATGCCGGGGCTGAGCGGGGACCAGCTTTTGAGCCGGGCCAGGGAGGTCTGCGGGGCGACGCGGGTGCTGATCACGGGGTACGCGGACCTGGACGCGGTGACGCGGGCGGTCAACTCCGCCCAGATCTACGCCTACGTGGCCAAGCCGTGGGACGTGATGGAGCTGAGGGCCACCGTCCAGAGGGCCGCCGAGTACTACAAGATGGCGCGGGCCTTGCGGGAGAGCGAGGAGCGGCTGCGGGGCCTGGTGGAGCGCCTGCCCGAGGGGGTCTGTCTGCTGGACAGGGAGCGGCGGGTGGTCCTGGCCAATTCGGCGGGGCAGGAGTATCTGCGCGCGCTGGCGGGGGCGAGGGTGGGAGACGTGGTCTCTCGCATCGAGGGGCGCGAGGTGGAGGACCTCCTGTCGCCCCGCCCCGACGGCCTGGCCCACGAGGTGGTGGCGGAGGGGCCGCCGCACCGCGCCTTTGAGGTCGAGGCGCGCCCGACCCCGGAGGAGGGGTGGGTGCTGGTGGTGCGAGAGGTGACGCAGGAGGATCACCTCGAGGCAGTGAGGCCGGAGGAGCTGCGGGAGGTCGTCCTGCGGGGGATGAAGCACTTTGTCCCTTACTACGAACGGATCGAGCAGATGACGGCCGCCCTGGAGAACTGTTTTCAGGAGATCCCCGAAGAGGCGCTGGGGAGGGCCGGATACATCTGTGAGGGGGGCGTCTGGTACAGGAGGGTGGGGATAGTCGTGCTGGAGGCCGGGGCATTCGAGGAGCTTCAGAAGACCGGCAGGGTCCTGAAGAGGGAAGAGGTCGGGTTATACAAACGTCTCAGGGCGTCTTTTTGAGACCTGCGGGTTGCGTTTCGTCGGTGAAGGATATGAACATCGTGCAAGTGCCGAGGCGCTTCGTCAAAAGCGACTGGGGGGGGACGGAGACGGTCATCCTGGAGACCAGCCGGCGTCTGCTGGGGATGGGGTATCACACGGAGATCGTCTGCCCCAGCGCCCTGGCCGACCGGGACGCCGAGCTGATCGGCGGCGTCCGCGTGAGCCGCGTCTCCTATTTCTATCCCTACTGGGGGCTTCGGGACGGGGCTCGACGGCAGCTCGACCTGAAGGGCGGGAACCTCTTCTCCTTTGCGCTCATGAAGGCGTTGAGGCGATACCCGGCGCTCGACCTGATCCATCTGCACACGGCGAAGCGGACGGGCGGCATCGGGCGTCACGTGGCCTTGAAGAGGCGCATCCCCTACGTGGTTTCGCTGCACGGAGGGGTCTACGACGTGCCCGCCGGGGAGGCCCGCGCCTGGGCGGCCCCCACGGACGGGGCCTTCGAGTGGGGCAAGGCCCTCGGCTGGTGGGTCGGCTCTCGCCGGGTGTTAGACGACGCGGCCGCCATTCTCTGCGTGGGACAGGAGGAGTGCCTCCAGACGCAGCGTCGCTTCCCGCAGAAGCGGGTCCTCCACCTGCCCAACGGAGTGGATGCGGAGCGGTTTGCGCGCGGAGATGGGCCGGGCTTTCGCCGCCGCCGGGGCATCCCCCCACAGGCCCGCGTCGCGCTGACCGTGGGGCGGATCGATCCTCAGAAGAATCAGCTCTTCGCCGTCCGGGCCCTGCCCGAACTCCTGGCGCAGGACCCCGATGCGCACCTCGTGCTCATCGGACACGTGACGAACGACGCCTACCACGACCAGCTCGCGCGCGCGGTCCAGGACGGGGGGATGGAGCGCCACGTCACGATCATCCGGGGGCTGGACGCCGCCAGCCAGGAGCTGGTGGACGCCTACCACGCGGCGGACGTGTTCCTGCTCCCCTCGGTCCACGAACCCTTCGGCATCGTGATCCTGGAGGCGTGGGCCGCCGGGCTGCCCGTCATCGCCAGCCGGGTGGGGGGCATCCCCTCCTTTGTGTCGGAGGGGCGAGACGGCGTCCTGTTCAGGCCCAACGACGAGGGGGAATTTCTGCGGGCGTTCCGCGGACTGATGGAGAACCGCGAGCGGATGCGGGCGCTGGCCGACACGGGAAGGGAAAAGGCCCGGAGGCAATACGGATGGGACAGGATCACAGGGCGTCTGGCGGGCATCTACGAGGAGGTCGTGCGTGAAAATCCTGTTCGTCCATGAGAAGTGCGGCTATTTCGGGGGGGTGGAGCAGAACGTGGCGGACTCCGCAAAGGGGCTTCGCGGCCGGGGGCACGCCTGCGCCCTGGCCTACGGAGACGTGACGGAGCGAGACCCGGACGGGTACGCCGCCCTGTTTGAGGGGTGTTTCAGGTGCTCTGAACTGAGTCCCGGCCGGGCGGGCCACCCCTTCGAGGAGGTCCTGCGCCGCGTCGGCCCGGACGTCGTCTATTTTCACAAGGTCCCCGGGCTGCCCCCCCATCCCCTGCCGGGGGCGCGCGCCGTTCGGATGGTGCACGATCACGACCTCTGCTGCCCGAGGCGGCACAAGTATTTCGCGCTGAGCGGGCGCGTCTGCCGCCACAGGGCCGGGTGGCGATGCTGGGCGGATGGGGCGTTCCTGAGGAGGGACCGCGCGTCGTGGGCCGGTTTTACCCTGGCCCGCATCGGCCGCCAGGTCCGGGAGATGCGCCGAAACCACGCCCTGGACAGGGTCCTGGTGGGGAGCCAGTTCATGAAAGAGGAACTCCTGCAGAACGGGTTTCCGCCGGAGAAGGTGCGCATCCTCCCCCCTGTCGTCCGGCTGGAGGAACGGGGCCTGTCGCCCGTTCCGGGCGAGCCCCGAATCCTGTACGTCGGACAGCTCATCCGGGGCAAGGGCGTGGACCTGCTCCTCCACGCGATGCGGCAGGTGTCGTGCGATTTCACGGCCCTCATCGCGGGGGAGGGGAACGCCCGGCGCGAGCTGGAGGCCCTCTGCCAGGGCCTCGGGCTGGCCGACAGGGTGCGGTTCCTGGGCTGGGTGGGGCACGAGGGTCTTGGGACGCTGTACTCCTGGGCAAAGGTCGTGGCCGTGCCGTCGCGCTGGCCCGAGCCGTTCGGGATGGTCGGCATCGAGGCCATGCGTCACGGGCGCGCCGTCGTGGCCTTCGCCGTGGGGGGGATCCCGGACTGGCTCGAGCACGGGGTGACGGGGCTGCTGGCCCCTGAGCAGGACACCGCGGCCCTGGCCCGGTCGCTCGAACGGGCGCTGACGGACACGGAGCTCGCGGCCAGGCTGGGCCGAAACGCCCACGAAAGCGCCCGGGCGCGCTACTCGTTCGAGGGCTACCTCGACCGGCTGGAGTCGCACCTGTGCGGAGAGGGGAGCAGTGAACTGGAGCCGATGCGGGAGCGGGAGACGAGATGAAGATCGGAATCACGACCTTTGGCGGAGACGGCGGACAGTCCGGCATCAGTCAGTACATCATCCACCTGCTCCGGGAATTCGCCTCTCTTCAGAACGGGTGCAGCTTTGAGGTGCTCGTGCACGAGCGCGAAAGGGACCTGTTCGCGCCGGACCCGGCTCGAATGCCCTCCCTCGGCTTCGGCAACGGCCTGCGCAGCCCGGTCCTCAACGTGGCCTGGCACCAGGTCGCCCTGCCGGGGTGGTGCCGGAGGAGGGGGTATGACGCGCTGTTTCTCCCGGCGGGCAACCGGAGGGCCCCGGCCTTCGCCCCGTGTCCCACGGTGGGCACGGTGCACGATTTTTCGAGCCTCCACGTGCAGGACAAGTACGACCCGGCCCGGATGTTCTACATCACCCGCGTGCTTCCGGCGCTGATCCGGCGGTTCTCCAGGGTGATCACCGTGAGCGAGAGCAGCAAGAGGGATGTGGTTGAATACGCCCGCGTGCCCGAGGGGCGGGTCAGCGTGATCCCCAATGCGGTGGACGGCGGGCGCTACTTCCCGCGCGACCCGGAGGGGGCCGCCGCCCGCGTCCGCCTCAGGTATGGCGTGCGGCCGCCCTACGTCCTGTTCGTCTCGCGCATCGAGCACCCCGGCAAGAACCACGCGCGCCTGATCCGCGCGTTCGAGCGCCTGAAGGCCTCCGAGCCTGTCCCCCATCAGCTCGTCCTGGCCGGGGGCGACCGGGAGCGGGCGGATGAGGTGCATCGCGCCGCGAGCGCGTCTCGCTGCGCATCCGACATCGTGTTCACGGGTTTTGTCCCCGCGCAGGACCTCCCCGACCTCTACGGCGGCGCAGACCTCCTCGTCTTTCCCTCCCTCTACGAGGGGTTTGGGCTGCCCCTGCTGGAGGCCATGGCCTGCGGCGTTCCGGTCGCCTGCTCGAACACCTCCTCCCTCCCCGAGGTCGCGGGGGACGCCGCCGTCCTGTTCGACCCGTACGAGGAGGAGGAGATCGCGGGGGCCGTGAGGGCCCTGTTGGCGGACGCCGAACTGCGGCGGCGTTGCGTCCGGCTGGGGCTGGAACGGAGCAAGACGTTCTGCTGGTCCACCACGGCCAGGCGCACGCTCGACGTGATCCGGGCGGCCATTGAGGAGCGGAGCGGATGACCAAAGAACCTTACATGATCGGCATTGCAGGCCCTTCGTGCTCGGGCAAGACCGAGCTGGCCAGGCGTCTGGCCAGGCTGCTGGCGGCGACGGCCCCGGCGGTCATCTCGCTGGACGCTTACTATCGGGACCTGTCCGACCTCCCCCCGGAGGAGAGGGCGCAGTGCAACTTTGACGTCCCTGAGGCGCTGGATCGAGGGCTTCTCGCGGCGCACCTGCGGGCGCTGTCCCAGGGGGAAGGGGTCGACAGGCCCGTGTACCTGTTTTCGACGCACACGCGCGCGCCTCAGACAGAGCCGACCGAGCCGGGCGCGTTCGTCATCGTCGAGGGGCTGTTCGCCCTGTACTGGAAAGAGATCAGAGAACTTTTTGACACGAAGGTGTTCGTGACGGTTGAAGACGCCGTCTGTCTGTCGCGCCGTCTGTCGCGCGACACCCGCGAGCGCGGGCGCAGCCCCGAATCCGTGCTGGCCCAGTACACGGAGACCGTACGTCCCATGAACGAGCGATATGTCCTGCCCACGCAGCGGTTCGCGGACGTCGTGGTGTCCGGGATGGGGCCTCTGGAGGAGTCGTCCGCCGCCGTCATGGCCCATTTCGGGAGGAAGGTCAAGGTAGGCCTATGAGATCGACCGGGTCCAGCGTTGCAATGCGAGACAGCGCCCCTCAGACGGCGAGGCTCCGCGCGCCGGAGGAGATCGACATCTCCACAGGGGAAGACACCTTTCGGGCGGCGCTTCTGAAGAGACTGAGCCGGATGAGGCTGTATGCGCCGGCGGGGGCCGGCGTCTCCCCGCCCGGAGACGCTCAACGGGCAGCGCTCCTGGAGGAGCTGAGCCGGAGGTTTTGCGAGGGCCTGAGCGGGTCTTCGCGCCGTCTCCGCTTCTGGCGGAAGAAATATGCCTGGAGGGTCGTGGTGGGGGGGGCCGGGGTTTTGAAGCGCGCCCTCGACATCGCCGCCGCCGCGGCCCTGCTGATCGGCCTGTCGCCCCTGTTCCTGGCCGTTGCGGCGCTGATCAAGCTGACCGACGGCGGCCCGGTGTTCTTCTGGCAGACCCGGGTGGGGCGCTGGGGACGGGAGTTCCCCTTCCCGAAATTCCGGTCCATGGTGGTGAATGCGGAGCAGCTGAAAGACGCCCTGCTGGGCCAGAATCACCACGAGGACGGCGTCACCTTCAAGATGAAACGAGACCCGAGGGTGACCTGGATCGGCCGGATCATCCGGAAGCTGAGCGTCGACGAGCTGCCGCAGCTCTGGAATGTGCTCAAGGGGGACATGTCGCTGGTCGGCCCTCGCCCGCCTGTGCCCCGGGAGGTCGCCCTCTACACCCTGGCGGACCGGCGCAGGCTCGATGTGACCCCCGGCCTGACCTGCATCTGGCAGGTGAGCGGGCGCGGGGACATTCCGTTCCGCGAACAGGTGAGATTAGACGTGCAGTACATCGAAAGCCGGAGTCTCTGGCTGGACCTCAAACTCCTCCTGAAGACCGTTCCGGTCGTGCTGCTGGGCAAGGGGGCCTACTGAACCTCATGACCATGCCGAGCATTCCTGTTCAAGGCTACATTCCAGAGATCGCCAGGGAGGAGTTCTACCGCCGCTTTTCGAGGCGGGGCCTCTGGCATCAGCGCCTCAGGAGACGCCTCCAGGGGTGGGCCTGGCTTCTGAGCGTGGGGGCGCTTTCGTGCGCCAGGCGCGTTCTGGACGCCCTCGTCGCGCTCGCGCTGCTCCTGCTCCTCTCCCCGGCGCTCGCCTT
Source organism: uncultured Gemmatimonas sp. (assembly GCA_964428665.1). Classification (GTDB taxonomy): domain Bacteria; phylum Latescibacterota; class UBA2968; order SICM01; family SICM01; genus SICM01. The sequence continues at coordinate 5,780 of CAYRZX010000041.1, read as the reverse complement.
CGCCTTTCTGACTCTGGGGGCGACGGAGAGGGCATTGAAGCGCAGCCTCAGGGTGGGGCGCTGGTGTCGGGCGTTTCACGAATACTCCTTCGCGCTCCCGGACAGCGGGGTGGGCCGTTTTCTGGCCCGGTTGCGCATCCACCGGCTGCCGGTGTTGTTCAACATCCTCAAGGGGGACATGTCCTTCGTGGGGCCTCGCGCCACTTCTCCCGGGGACCTGAGCCCCCGCGAGCGGGCCGCGCGCAGGCGGTATGAGGTGAGGCCGGGGCTGGTCTGCCTCTGGTGGGTCAGGCGGAGGGCGAACATCGCCTACGAGGGCGAGGCCGAGACGGACGGGGAGTACGTGGAGACCCGGAGCATCCGAGGGGACCTGGGGATCGCGCTGCGGGCGATCCCGGCCGCCCTGTATGGCGAAGGGGGCGTCACGGCTCAGAAGGTCGTCCCGATCCTGGGCGTTCCGATCGACAACCTGACGATGTCCGAGGCGGTGGAGGCGATTGTGAAGCGGCTGGAGGACGCCGACCCGTTCCAGGTCTGCTTTGTCAATGCGGACTGCATCAACATCGCCTGCCGCGACCCGGATTACCTCGGGGTGTTGCGCCGCGCAGACCTGAAGCTCGCGGACGGGATCGGCCTGAAGCTCGCCGGGAAGTTGCTGGGCCTCGACATCCGGCAGAATGTCAACGGCACCGACTTTTTCCCCCGGCTCTGCGAGGCGCTGTCCGGGGCCGGGAGAGGGGTGTTCCTGCTCGGGGGCCGGCCAGGCGTGGCCGAGGGCGTGCGCGGCTGGCTGGCCGAGCGCTATCCTGGCGTGACCGTCTCAGGGGTCCACCACGGCTACTTTCTCCCGGAGGAGGAGGGAGAGGTCATCCGCCGAATCGCTCAGTCCGGCGCCGCGGTCCTGCTGGTGGCCCTGGGCGCTCCCCGACAGGACCGGTGGATCCACCAGCACCTCGAGCAGACAGGGGTGCGGGTGGGCATCGGCGTGGGGGGGCTGTTCGACTTCTACTCCGGGCGTATCCCCCGCGCCCCTCTGTGGATGCGCGAGATGGGCCTCGAATGGTTCTACCGGTTCTGCCAGGAGCCCGGCCGGATGTGGAAAAGGTACTTCTGGGGCAACGCGGTCTTTCTGTTTCGGGTCCTCCGGTCACGGCAGACGGCAGACGTGGAGCAAATCGAAGGTCGAAGGTCGAAGGTCGAATGCCGAATACTCAATTCGTAATTCGTAATTCGCACTTCGTCATTATACGCAAGGTAGACCCCTATGAGAGCTATCGTCGTGGCCACAGGCCACCCCCTTTCACAGGACGAGCCATATCCCGCCCCCCTGTTCCCGCTCGTGGATCGCCCGTTTATTCAGCACGTGGTGGAGCTCCTCGTGGATCAGGGCGTGACCGAGTTCGATTTCGTCCTGCATCACGCGCCGGAAAAGATAGAACACCTGCTGGGCGACGGGGGGCGCTGGGGCAGCCGGTTCAGGTTCCATCTGGCGCGAGACCCGGCCCGGCCATACAGGCTGCTCAGGGGCGTGGGGCTCAACGGCGGGCGGGAACCCCTCCTGCTCGTCCACGCGGATCGACTCGTCCAGCTTGCGCAGGTTCCCCCTGCCCCGGAGGGGCCGGTCCTGTTCTGCTGGCGCAATCGGCGCGACGCTTCCAACGGGCGCGCCGAGGGCTGGCCGCGCTGGACGGGCTGGGCGCGGCTCTCCACCCCGTGTGTCGCGGGCATTCCGGGCGACCCGGATGAAGACGGGCTCGGGACATACCTCGCGTCCGCTGCCCGCCGAAAGGGGGCGTTCGTGGAGGTCCCGGAGCCGCTCAGCGCGCAGTCCCCCGAGGCGCTGCTGACGGCTCACCGTCGTGTCCTCACCAAGGCGTTCACCGGCCTCCTGCTCACCGGGAGGGAGACGGAGGAGGGCATCTGGATGTCCAGAAACGTCAGCCTCCATCCCACGGCGCGGCTCGTCCCGCCCGTGTACATCGGCGAAAACTGCCGGATCGGCGCCGGGGCGCAGCTCGGCCCGAACACCGCCGTCGGCAGGGATTGCGTGCTGGACGCGCGTTGCAGCGTGGCGCATTCGACCATTTTTCCGGGGAGCTATGTGGGGGAGGCCCTGGAGCTGGCCGACGTCGTGGTGGACAGGAACCGCCTGATCAACGTCCGGGTCGGAACGGCGGTGTCCGTGGCGGACGAGTTTATCCTGGGGGATGTGGCCGACAGTCACCTCCGGGAGTGGTTGAGCGGGGCGCTTTCGCGGGTGATCGCCGTCGCGTTGCTCGCGTTCACGTGGCCGGTCCTGCTGGCCACGGCCCTCTGCCTGAAACTGACGCGGAACGGCCCTGCGCTTCACAGGAGGGGGGTTGTGCGTCTGCCCGCTCCGCCCGACGAAGCCGCGTGGCGTGAGTTCTATCTGTGGAGTTTCTCCCCTGACGCTGCGCCGGGGGGGAACGGGGGGGTGCGCGACCTCTTGCTCCGGTTTCTGCCCGCTCTGGTCAACGTCGCCAGGGGCGAGTTGCATCTGGTCGGGGTGCCGCCCCGCACGAGGGGGGAGATCAGGGGCCTTCCGCACGACTGGCAGGCCCTCTACCTGCGCGCCAAGGCCGGGATCGTGACCGAGGCGTCCGTCCACTGCGGGGACGCCCCCACCCAGGACGAACTGTATTCGGCGGAGGCGTTCTACTCCGCCACCGCCGGCGTGCGACGCGACCTGAAGCTGCTGATCGGATACGTCGGCCGCGCCCTGGATCGTTCTCCCCTGAAACGCAGGGGGCAGGTCGCGCTCCGTTATGAATAAATAGTTTTTCATCAACCTTGTGCACGGAGGAATCACATGTCCTACCATCTGGCCCTGAAGGGGGGAGCGCCGGTTCGACGCCAGCCGTTCACGAGCTGGCCGGTCTTTGGAGAGCGGGAGCGGCAGCTTGTGCTGGAGGTCCTGGAGAGCGGGCGCTGGTCCTTTGGCGGCCCCCGGGAGGAGGAGTTTGCGAGGCGCTTCGCCGAGTTCTGCGGGGCCACAGAGGCCTTTTGCGTCGCCAACGGCTCGGTCAGTCTCGAGATCGCGCTGCGCGCCCTGGGCGTGGGGCCGGGGGATGAGGTGATCGTCCCGGCCTTCACCTGGGTCGCGACGGCCTGGGCGGTCGTTCAGGTGGGGGCCACCCCGGTCTTTGCGGACGTCCGGGAGCAGGACTGGTGCCTCGACCCGGCCTCGGTCCGCGAGAGACTGACCCCGCGCGCGCGCGCGATCATCCCCGTGCATCTCTACAGCCAGGTCGCCGAAATGGATGAGATATTGGAGATCGCCCGCAGCGCCTCCCTGTGGGTCGTCGAGGATTGCGCGCACGCGCACGGGTCTCGCTGGGGCGACCGCGGGGTCGGGACTCTGGGCCACATCGGCTCCTTCAGTTTCCAGCAGAGCAAGGGGATCACTTCGGGAGAGGGGGGGGCGCTGGTCACGAACGACGGGACCCTGGCCCAGCGGATCTACGGCCTGAAGAACTGCGGGCGCCCGCGGAGGGAAGGGGACCCCTTCGGGTTCGGCGGCAACTATCGAATCACGGAGTTCCAGGCCGCCATTCTCCTGGCCCAGCTCGAGCGGCTGGGGGATCAGCTCGCCCGGAAGGCCGAGGGCGTGAGGGTTTTTCGGGAACGCATCGCGGCGGTGCCGGGGATTTTTCCGCTGGCCCCCAAGGATCGCGTGACGCGCCAGGGCATGTACGCCCTCGCGCTTCGCTACGACCGGAGGGCGTTCGAGGGGATTCCCCGGGAGGTCCTGATCGCTGCGCTCAGGGCCGAAGGCATCCCGGCGCAGGCCCCCTATTCCGCCGTCTATCGCTCTCCGCTCTGGGTCTCGGGCCGGGAGTTTGTCCGGGGAGACGGGGACCTCGAAGAGCGGCTGGGGCTTTGCGCGAGGTGCCCGGTGGCCGAGCGGGTTTCGGAAAGGGAGGGGCTGACGATCCCCCACGAGGTGTTCCTCGGGTCGCAGGCGGACCTGGAGGACCTGGTCGCGGGCTTTGAAAAGGTGCAGCGTTACGCCTCCGAACTGCGTCTCCAGGCGCTGCGGCAGAAGGCCCGCCAGAAGGCTCGCGCGTTTCTGCGAGGGGTAGTGGCGCAGCGGTGAGGGCGCGGACCCTCTGTAAAAAGTCAAGTTATACGACAAAAACATTGAGGTATATACTTGACTAAAATAGAAAGATGGAGTATATTTGTCCAAATAGTATAATAGTCATCTCGATACAGGTAGGGGGACCGCCGTCGGACGGGGGCAGGAGGTTCAGCCCGAAACAGGCAGGGGGAGTTCGTCATCTGATGGGGGCGTAGAATTCACCAAGGGAGAGATAGAAATTGGAAAAGCGCTCGTTGACAACCGGCGAGATCGCCAAGTATTGCGGGGTCAACTTCCGCACGGTCATCCGCTGGATCAAACAGGGCCATCTGAAGGCCTATCAGCTCCCGGGGCGCGGGGACAACCGCATCGAAGTCCAGGATTTCCTGAATTTCCTCAGGGAGCACGACATGCCTGTCCCGGAGGAATTCCAGGAACGCTCACGCCGGGTCCTGATCGTCGAGGATGATCCCCTCATGGCGAGGAACATGCAGCGCATCCTGAGAAGGGGGGGGTTCGAGACGCAGATCGCCTCGGACGGGTTCAGCGCGGGGACTCTGGTCAAGACCTTTTCCCCCGCCGTGATGACGCTGGACATGAAGATGCCGCGTCTGGGGGGCCTTGAAGTCGTGAAGTTCGTTCGGGGCACGGAGGGTCTGAAGGACATTAAGATACTGGTTGTCTCCGCCATGCCCCAGAAGGACCTGGAAGAGGCCCTCAAGGCAGGGGCCAACGAGGTCCTGGAAAAGCCGTTCAAGAACGAGGATCTCCTGGAGAAGGTGTCCCGGCTGGCAGGGGTCTCGGGGGCGCAGGGTTCGAGGTTCGCCCCGCCCCGGCAGTCCCTGGAAAAGAGTTCTTGACGCCACAAGAGGGAGAGACGCGCCACAGAGAGCAGAGCTGAGGTTTACGCCGTATCGAAGGAAACGAGGGGTTACACGTCTCCGTGTAACCCCTATTTTTGTGCCCTCCCCTCCCGGCCCCTCCTCTTCGACGCCTCGAAAAAAATGCATTAAATTATACTTGACATAAATGACATTATAAATTATATTTGTCATAAATTACATAATAATTATTTTTGTTCCTGTTGGGCGCGGTCGGGGTTGTGCGCCAGGATCGTTTCTTTTGGACGACTCCGAGGATGAGTCTTTTCCGGGAAGGCTGGTCCTATGAACAAGGATAAAAGGCGTACGATTCTGATCGCGGAGGATGATGAGGAGGATCTCCTGCTGACGCAGGAGGCGATCAAAGAGTGCGGACTGACCGCCGACCTGCGAATCGTCAAGGACGGCGAGGAGCTGCTGGACTATCTTCGCCGCCGGGGCAAATACTTGGCGACCTGCTCGCCGAGGCCGGCCCTGATCCTGCTCGACCTGAGGATGCCCAGGAAGGACGGGTATGAGGCGCTCCAGGAGATCCGATCCGACCCCGACCTTCAGGTCATCCCTGTCGTGATCCTGACGACGTCGCGGACGGAGGAGGACGTCCAGGGCTGCTACGCGCTCGGCGTAAACTCCTACATCACCAAGCCGGATCATTTCAGGGGTCTGGTGGATGCCATGACGATCTTGAAGCGGTACTGGTTCGAAGTCGTCTCATTGCCTTCATAGATTGGAGGGACCATGGCGGTCAGAGTGGGGATCAACGGATTCGGACGCATCGGACGCCTGGTGCTGCGGGC
>CAYRZX010000040.1:0-28480 GCA_964428665.1 uncultured Gemmatimonas sp. | reverse complement strand
ACCGGGCGCACAACCTCCTGCTCCACGAGGCGGCGACGAAGGGGCTGATCGGCCTCGCGGCGATGGTCTGGTTTCTATTCGCGCTGTTCCGGGCCGGAATCAGGAAGGTCACGCCTTTCCTGACGGCCGGCTTCCTGTCCGCGGCCCTCGCCTACGTCGTGCAGGGCCTGGTGGGGTTCGGGTGGCCGGCCACCACGGCCCTGTTCTGGGTCGCAGCGGCGATGGGCTGTCCCGGGAACTGCAGGGGCGAGGTGACCTCGCCCCTGCGGGGCCGATGGGTCGCGTTTCTGCTGGTCATCTCTGTTGCGCTTGCGAATGTGGGTCTCGCTGTCGCGGCCTACCGGGCGGACCTGAGGTATGCGCAAGGCCTGCGGCGGATGGAGGCGGGAGATGCGGAGGCGGCGCTGAACGCCTGCCGCCTTGCGCATCGGGCCTATCCGCTGAGCGCGGAATACCTGGCCGGGCTGGGGCTGCTCCTTCACCGGGCCGCCGAGCGGGCCGGCGACGGGCGACGGCTGCATCGGATTGTCGATCCGTTGTCGGAGGCGGAGGGGGCGATGGCCGGTGCCGTGGGGATGGACCCGGAGGATGGGCGTCTGTGGGCGTGGCTGGGGATGATCCGCGTGGCGCGCTACCGGGCGACGGGGGACACGACCCTGGCCCTCGCCGGAGGCCGCGCCTACGGAGAGGCGGTTCGGCGCGTCCCCAAGAGCGCGGGGGTCTACGTCAATCTGGCGAACCTCCTGGTGGAGACGGGGCGGGGCGCGGATGCGGTCCGGGTCTGCGAGGAGGGGGTGAGCCGCAACCCGCGCTCGGTGGGGCTTCTGACGGCGCTCGGCCGCGCCCATCAGGTCCGTGGAGAAGGGGAGGAGGCCGTCCGCGCCTTCCGCCGGGTCCTTGCGCTGGAGCCTGCCAGCGGGGCGGCGCATCAGGCCCTGGGCCGGATCGCCTTCGAGCGCGGGGACTTCGAGGGGGCGGCAGAGGCATACCGCACGGCGGCGGCGCTGGAGCCGGGGCGCGCGGAGCGGCAGAACGACCTGGGGAGCGCCCTGTTTAAGGCCGGGCGGTATGAGGAGGCCGGGCGGGCGTTCCGGGAGGCGTTGCGGATCGCCCCCGGGGACGCCTACGCGCGGGAGGTCCTGGTAACGATCCAGGCGCGCGACTCCGTCAGGGCAGCGGCTGCCCCGGCCCTGACGGAGGTCCCCCGGCTGTCGAGGGAGGCCGTCATCGACCTGCGGGACCCGGCGCACCGCCCCTACCTGCGGGAGGGTTGGTCCTACACGGAGACGTGGGGCGCGTGGGGGACCGGGGAGGCGTCGGAGGTGGTCTTCTCCCTCCAGGGCGTTGCGGACGGGTCGTTGACCGTGCGGGCCACGGCCCTGTGGGACCCCGACCGGGCGCAGACGATGGAGGTCTTCCTGAACGACCGTTTTCTGGCGCGGTGGGTGTTCACCAGGCCGGCGTGGGAGTGGGAGACGTTCCGGGTTCGAGCGCCGGCCAGCGCCTTCCGGCGCGGGGTCAACCGGCTGACGTTCCGCTACGCCCACAGCGGCCCGGCCACGCAGGAGGACCGGAGGCCGGTGGCCGTGGCGTTTGAGCGGATCGCCCTGGGTCCGCCGGAGAACTGAAACGGAGAAGGGGGAAACGGGGAAACGGAGCAACCCTTTCCTCCCTACCCCCCGAAACGGAGAAAGGGTGAAACGGTGAAACGGGGAGATATTTTTCCCCGCTTCTCCGCTTCTCCGCTTCCCCGGTTCTGGAGGGTGGCAGGGGGAGGGGGGAGGAGAAGGAGGAAAGATGCGGTATCGGCAGTTTGGTAAGACGGGGTGGAAAGTGAGCGAGATCGGGCTGGGGGGCTCCTGGTTCTACGGCCGGCCGGAGATGGGCCTGAAGCCGGTCTCGCACGGGGTCCGGGTCGTGGAGCGCGCCCTGGAGCTGGGGGTCAACTACTTTGACACGGCCCCGCTCTACGGCAAGGGGCGCAGCGAGGAGGTGCTGGGCGTCGCCCTGAAGGGGGTGACTCAGCCTTACTACCTGGCGACGAAGGTGGGCTACTACCCGGAGCCGTTCGACTACACGCGGGAGACGGTCTGGCGGGGGTTCGAGGCGAGCCTGAAGCGCCTCCAGCGGGACAGGGTGGACCTGCTCCAGGTCCACGAGGCGGAGAAGGCCGGGCGGGAGGGGATCTTCGGCAAGGGCCGGACGCTGGAGGCCCTGCTGGAGATCCAGGCGCAGGGGCTGACTCAGTTCATCGGGCTGACCGGCTCGGACCTGGCGCTGATGCGGGATGTCCTGAAAGAGTCGGACGCCTTCGTGTCGGTGATCACCTTCTGCAAGTACGACCTGCTGACGCAGGAGGCCAAGCGGGTCCTGGCCCCCACGGCGGGGGAGCGGGACGTGGCCGTGATCGCGGCCTCGCCCCTGCACGCGGGCCTGCTCGGCTCCAGGCGGGACCACTGGATGGCGCAGGGGCGCTTCTCCGACCTCTACGACAGGCTGAGGCGCGTGGAGGAGTTGCTGGCCCACGAGCCGGAGGGGGTCACGCGCGTTGCCCTGCGGTATCTCCTGTCGGACCCCAGGATCAAGATCATCCTGTCGGGCGTGTCCGACGTGGAGGAGCTGGAGGTCTCGGCCTCGGTGTCGGATGGGCGGTATTTGCCGCCCGAAATGATCGAAAGGATTGAATTGTTATGAAACCCGTTCGTCTCGGATTCATCGGCCTGGGACATATCTCCACCCACGCCCACCTGCCGGGGCTGGCGCCCCTGGTCGAGGCCGGAGAGGTCGTCCTGCAGGCCTTCTGCGATGTCAGCGAGGAGAATGTCAAGAAGCAGGCGGAGGTCTTCAAGCCGGGGGCCGTGTACACCGACCATCGCGCCATGCTGGAGAAGGAGGGGCTGGACGCGGTCTATGTCTGCATCCCCCCGACGCTCCACACGGACGAGGTCCTGACCGCCGTCGAGAAAGGGGTCGCCGTGTTCGTCGAGAAGCCGCAGACTCTGGACGTGTCCCAGGCCGTGCGGTTCGAGGCGGCCATCCGGAAGGCCGGGGTCGTGTCGCAGGTGGGGTTCATGAGCCGCTACTATCCCTCCTCGGAGAAGGTGCGCGACCTCCTGAGGGAGCGGACGCCCCGGCACGCCCAGGTCCAGCTCTTCTACGGCGGCAAGCCGATCCGCTACTGGACAAGTCGCTACGAACTGTGCGGCGGGTCGTTCGTGGAGAACACGATCCACATGGTGGACCTGCTGCGCTACTTCCTGGGGGACATTGCGCTCGCGTCGGCGTTCTACGTCGCCCGCCGTCCGGGCGAGGGGCCGGAGCCGATGAACCTGCCGCACGTCTACAACGTGAATTACCGGTTCGCGAGCGGGGCCACGGCCAACTGCACGACCTCCCGCGTGCTGACCAACGTGAACGCCTCCCGGCGCGAGGTCGTGATCGTGAGCGACGATTCGCTGGTCGAGTGGTCCGGGCAGAAGGTGGTGGAGAACGGCAAGACCGTGTATGAGGCCTCCGAGCGGCCCAACCCCTTCGCCCTGCAGGCCCGCGCCTTCGTGGAGGCCGTGCGGGCCGGCGACCCGGGCCGGATGCGGAGTTCTTACGCGAACGGGATGAACAGCCTGGCCGCGGTCATAGGGGCCAACGCCTCCGCCGAGCGGGGGGGGCAGGTGGTCGCGCTGGACGACCTGATCGCCGGAAAGGTGACGTGGACGCCAAGACCTTCCTCGGAAAAACCGTGAGTGTCCAGATCGACAGGCCGCTCGGTTCCAGGCACCCGAGGCACGGGTTCGTCTATCCGGTCAACTATGGCTGCGTCCCCGGTGTCCCGGCCCCTGACGGGGAGGAGCTGGACGCCTACGTGCTGGGCGTGTTTGAGCCGCTCAGCCGGTTCGAGGGGCGGTGCATCGCGGTCGTCCACCGGACGGACGAGGACGACGACAAGCTCGTGGTCGTCCCGGAGGGCAGGTCCTACACCGATGACCAGATCCGGGCGCTGACCGAGTTTCAGGAGCGATTTCATGCCTCGGTCATTATAAGAGAAAGGTGAGGCCATGCGCTACCGAAAGCTGGGCCGCACGGGCTGGACGGTCTCCGAGGTCGGGCTGGGGACGTACCCGCTCAGCGGCGCGACGTTCACGAAGGGGTCCTACTGGGAGGGGCCTGCGGCCTACGGGCACGTGAGCGCGGAGGAGGCGCGGGACACGATCCTGGAAGGTCTGGCGCAGGGGCTGAACTTCATCGACACCGCGCCCGTGTACGGGCAGGCGGAGGCCGTCATCGGAGAGGCGCTGGGCGGGAGGCGGGAGGGGGTCGTGGTGGAGACGAAGGCGGGGGAGTACGTGACGCCCGACGGCGTCCTGTCCCGCGACTTTTCGGAGGCGCATCTCCGGCGCAGCGTCGCGGAGAGCCGGCGGCTGCTGCGCGTGGAGGCGCTGGACATCCTGCTGTTGCACTCGCCCACGCGCGAGGAGTACGGCAGCGGGCCCCTGGACGCGCTCTGCCGCCTGCGCGACGAGGGGGCGGCCCGCTTCATCGGCGTCTCGGTGGGGGGAGGGCCGCAGGAGGCCCTCGACCTCATCCGGGGGGGCCGGGTGGACGTGTTGCAGGTGGCGTTCAACCTGCTGCACCCGGCGATGGCGGAGGAGGTCTTTCCGCTCGCCCAGGCGGAGGGGGTCGGGATCGTCGCGCGGGTGCCGCTGGCGTCCGGGTTCCTCACGGGGCGCATCGGCGAGGACCACGTCTTTGCGGGCGACGACTACCGGAGCAAGATGTCGCGGGAGGAGATCGCGCGGCAGGCGCGGCGGGCAAAGGTGTTTGCGTCTCTCGTAGGCCGGGAGGCGGAGACGCTAAGCGAGGCCGCCCTGCGCTATGTCCTGAGCTTCGAGGCGGTGTCCACGGTCATCGCCGGGGCGATGAACCGTCGCGAGTTGGCGCAGAACCTGACAGTCTCCGAAAAGGGGCCGCTGTCCCCCGAGGCGCTGGAGGAGATCTGGGTCGCACAGAGGGGGTTTTGAGCCGTGGAGATCGTCGAAGAGTCTGTGGCTGCGCTGCCGGAGTACGGCAAGGTGCCCATCTCCTTTCTGGTCGAGTCCCGCCTGCGCGTGGAGCCGGTCCGAAACGGTCTGGGCGGCTTTGCGCTCGTCGAGGAGAGGGTGGAGCCCCCCTATCTCAAGGACTACGATGGGTTTAAAGAACACAGGCCGACAAGCTGGCCGGGGCGCTGGGACCTCTCAAGCTGGGGGATTCTCTCGGCGTTCGACGGGACGCGGAGGGTCGGAGGGGCTGCGGTCGCGCGGAGGACGCCGGGGATGGGGGACCTGGAGGGTCGGGACGACCTGGCCCTGCTCTGGGACATCCGGGTTCACCCCGACCGTCGCGGTCAGGGGGTGGGGTCGAAGCTGTTCGCCCGCGCCGTCGCCTGGGCGCGCGAAAAGGGGTGTCGCCAGCTCAAGGTCGAGACGCAGAACATCAACGTGCCGGCCTGCCGGTTTTACGCGCGGCAGGGGTGCGCGCTGGGGGCCATCCACCGGTATGCCTACCCCGACCTGCCGGAGGAGATTCTGCTCCTGTGGTATGTAGACTTACAGGGGGATCAGTCAAGACCGTAAGACCCGAAAACACTGAAGAGAGGTGGACCATGCCCATTCGATTCGCATTCGCCGGGTTTCGCCACGGCCACATTCAGGACCTGTATAAGCGAGCCACGGACCACAAGGAGACCGGGGTGGTGGCCGCGTGCGAGGAGGACGCAGCCGCGCGGGAGGAGGTCTCAGCGAAGGGGGTTGTGAAGATCACCCACTCGGATTTCGAGCGGATGCTGAAGGAGGTCCCCTGCGACGTCGTGGCCGTCGGGGACACCTTCGGCCGGCGGGGGGAGCTGGCGATCCGGGCGCTGTCCGCCGGGAAGCACGTGATCGTGGACAAGCCGCTCTGCACCCGCCTGAGCGAGTTGGACGAGATCGAGCGGCTCGCCCGCGAGAAAAATCTCAAGGTAGGCTGCATGCTGACCATGCGGGACTCGGCCTGCGTCATCGGCGCGCGAGACCTGATCCGCCGGGGGGAGATCGGGGAGGTCCACGCCGTCGCCTTCGGGGGGCAGCACCCGCTCCTGCTGGGGTCCCGGCCCGGCTGGTACTGGGAGCCGGGGAAGCACGGGGGGACGATCAACGACATCGGCATCCACGCCGCGGACGCCCTCCCGTGGATCACGGGGCTCCGGTTTGCGACGGTGAACGCCGCGCGGTGCTGGAACGCCTTTGCCCCGGAGCGCCCGCACTTCCAGGACGGCGCGCAGATGATGCTGACGATGAACAACGGGTGCGGGGTTCTGGGGGACGTGTCGTATTTCATGCCGGACGGCGCGGGCTACTCGCTGCCGTTCTACTGGCGGATGACGTTCTTCGGGCGCGAAGGCATCCTGGAGATCGCGACCACGGTAAAGGAGGTCCGTCTGGTTCGGAAAGAGGACAGAGAGCTGAGGTCCCTGCCGCTTCCGGCGGGTAACCCCGGCGGGTATCTGACGGCCTTTCTGAACGACATCCGGGGGGCGGTCCGGGAGGGGGCTCTCCATACGGACGAGGTCATCCGGTCCTCGCGGGTCGCGCTGGCCATTCAGAAGGCCGCGGACGAGAACGCACACGACGTACAAATACGTGAAGCGTGAAGCGTGAAGCGTGAAGCGTGAAGCGTGAAGCGTGAAGCGTGAAGCGTAAGAGATGAATAGAGCAGCGCCGACGACACAATCCATCGAACCCCGAACCCCGAACCCCGAACCCCGCCTCCGCATCGGCCTGGACGGCACAACCCTGCAGGAGGAGCGGTCCGGGATCGGGTTCTACACGGAGCGCCTGTTCGCCGGGCTGTTCGAGGTGGACAGGGCAAATGAGTACACCCTCTTCTCCAACGCGGAGGTCCGGAGCGACCGCATCCCGGCCCGGCTCGTCCACCGGGGGCATCGCTTTCCGGTGCGCGGCGTCTGGATGCAGGTCGTCCTGCCGTTCCTCCTCCGGCGGGCCAGGGTGGACGTCTGCCACTACACGAACTACGTCGCGCCGCTGCTGTCCGGGCGTCCCTCGGTCGTGACGTTCCACGACATGACCGTCCTGCTCCTGCCGGGCTGCTCCCCGTGGAAGAAGCGCCTGCTGCTCCGGCCCCTCATCCCGCTGATCGCGCGGAGGGCGGACGCGATCATCGCCGTGTCGGAGTCCGCAAGGAGGGACATCCTCCGGCTCCTCCGCGTGCCACAGGAGAAGATCCACGTCATCCACGAGGGGGTTGAGCCGATCTTCCGGCCTGTGGAGGACGCGCGGGAACGGGCGCGGGTGAGGGGCCGGTACGGCCTGCGCGGGCCCTACCTGATCGCCGTGGGCACGGTGGAGCCTCGCAAGAACCTGGTCCGACTCAGCCGCGCCTTCCGGGAGGTCCGGGACGAGACAGGGAGGGACCTCCGGCTCCTGCTCGTGGGGGGGAAGGGGTGGCGGGGGGAGGAGATCCTGAGGGAGGTCCGCAAGGTGGCGGGGGAGGCTGTGGTCTGGGCGGGCTACGCGCCGTCGGAGGACCTGCCGGCCCTCTACAGCGGGGCCGAGGCCCTGGTCTATCCGTCCCTCTACGAGGGGTTCGGGCTGCCGGTGATCGAGGCGATGGCCTGCGGGACGCCGGTCATCACCTCGAACAACTCCTCTCTGCGGGAGGTCGCGGGGGACGCGGCCCTGCTGGTGGACCCGGAGGACACGGGCGACATCGCGGCGGCCGTGCGCCGGGTGATTGAGGATGCGGGCCTCCGGGAGGGCCTGCGGCGCAAAGGGCTGGCGCGCGCGGCGCAGTTCTCCTGGGAGGAGGCCGCGAAGCAGACGCTGAAGGTATACGAACAGGTCCATAGAGCGAAAAGGAGATACAGGGAGAAAAAGAGCAGGCCCTCACCCCGTCAGGCTGCGCCTGCCACCCCTCTCCCACGTGTGGGAGAGGGGAAGCCGAGCGGAGCGAGGCGGGGTGAGGGCTGTTCTTCCATTCCCCCTTTCGGTGGGCTGGGAAAAGGGGAGGACGCGGTGCTCAAGACTGCCCTCTACGCCGGGCTGTTCGACTATCCGCTGACGCCGGAGGAGATGCGCCGGGGGCTGTTCGATCTGGAGATGTCCGGGGAGGCGATGGGCGATGCGGTCTCCCGATGCAGCCTCCTCAGTCGTGTCGAGCGGGACGGACGGGTCTTCCTGCCGCTGAAGGGGCGAGAGGGGACGGTGGAGGTCCGGCTGCGCCGGGAGCGGGAGCACGGGGCGTTTCTGGACCGGTTGGGTCGGCCCATCGAGTGGTTGTGCGGCCTGCCGTTCGTGCGGATGGTCGCCCTGTCCGGGGGGAGCGCCCTGGCCTACGGGGAGGACCTGGACCTGTTCGTGGTGGCCGCGCCCGGGCGGGCCTGGACCGTGACGCTCCTCTCGGTCCTGCTCGCGAAGGCGATGGGCCTCCGGCGCACGATCTGCGTCAACTACCTCGTGGACGAGGGGGCGCTCCACATCCCGGCGCGGGACTTCTTCACGGCGCACCAGGTCCTGACGCTCAAGCCGGTCTACGGGCTGGACGTGTACGAGCGGTTCGTGAGGGAGAATGCGTGGGTGAGGGATCACTTCCCGAACTTTACGCCCCACCTGGAGGAGACACCCTTCAGGGTGCGGGAGGGCCGGATGAAGCGGGGGATGGAGCGCCTTCTGGCAAGGGGGTGGGACGGTGTGGAGGAGGCGATCCGGGGTCTCTACGGTCGCTATCTCCGGCGCAGGCTCCGTCCGTCCGGGGAGCGCGAAGGGGTGGTCCTGACGCCGCATCGCCTGCAGCTCAACGTGGTGGATCACAAGGGGGAGGTCGCCCGGCGGTTTGAGGAGGCGTTGAAAGCAACGCAGAACGCGGAACGCAGAACGATGAACGAAAACCCGTAAAGGCTATCTCGCTTTTCGTTCATCGTTCATCGTTCATACTTCATCTTGTCTTTATTCATCGTTCATCGTTCATCTCCACCGTGAACGGCGTCCAGAGCAGGACCTTCAGGTCGAGATAGAGGGACCATCTCCGGATGTATTCCAGATCGTAGCGGGTCCGCTCGGCGACGGACGTGTCTCCCCGCAGGCCGTGGACCTGCGCCCAGCCGGTGATGCCGGGCCGCATCCGGTGGCGTCCGGCGTATCCGGGGATCTCTTGCTCGAACTGCGCGACGAACTCCGGGCGCTCGGGCCGGGGGCCGACCAGGCTCATGTCCCCCATAAGGACGTTGTAGAGCTGGGGGAGTTCGTCCAGGCCGGTGCGCCGGAGCCACCCCCCGACGCGGGTCACGCGGGGGTCCCCGCGCCGGGACCAGATGGGGCCGTCCGTCTCCGCGTCCTGAGCCATGGTGCGGAGCTTGAGCAGGCGAAAAGGCTTTCCCCCGCGACCGACGCGGACCTGCCGGTAGAGGACAGGTCCTCCGGAGTCGAGCCGGATGAGGAGGGCGATGAGCGGAAGGAGAGGCAGGGTCAGGAAGAGCAACAGGAGCGAGATCAGGATGTCCAGGCCACGCTTGAGCCCGGGTTGAAGCGGGTGATGAGGCATACGGCTTCGATTCTCGTTTCTCCGGCTTTCTGCTCAGCGGTTCACGTGCGCTTCCCACGCCTCTGCGATGATCTCTTTCATCCGGCGCTCGAAGATGGACCGGTCGAACCTCCGGGCGTGGGCGCGGAGGTCCTCGGAATAAAAGACGGACGGGTCAAAGACGCGGACCGTCTCGGCCAGGGCCTCCGGCGTTTGCGGCCAGAAAAAAAGGCCCGTCTGCCCCTCCAGGACGGTCTCCAGCGCGCCCCCGGCCCGCAGGGCGAGCACCGGCCTCCCGGCGGCCTGGGATTCCACCGGGGCGATGCCGAAATCCTCCACGCCGGGGAGGATAAAGGCCAGGGCGCGGGCGTAGAGGTCCGGGAGGCGGTCGTCCGGCTGCCAGCCCAGAAAGGAGACGTTGGGCCGGGCGCGGCGCTCCAGGCGCTTGCGCTCCGGCCCGTCCCCCACGATCAGGAGGGGGAGGCCAAGGCGGTTGAAGGCGTCCACGGCGATGTCGATGCGCTTGTAGGGGACGAGCGCCGAGACGATCAGGAAGTAGTCCCCCGTCCGGTCTGAGATAGGGAAGCGCCCGGTCTCCACCGGGGGGTGGACCACGTCGGCCTCTCTGTTGTAGTAGCGTCGGATGCGCTCCCGGACGTGCCCGGAGTTGGCGATGAAGCGGTGCACGCGAGGGACCGTGCCCTGGTCCCAGCGCCGGAGGTACCTGAGGAGCGGGGCGGCGAGCGTCCGGGAGAGAGGGGTCTGAAAGTAGGCGTCCCGCTGGTCGTAGACGTAGCGCATCGGGGTGTGGCAGTAACAGACGTGCAGGGCGCCGGGGCGGGGCCGGACGCCCCTGGCCACGCAGTGGCTGCTGGAGAGGATCAGGTCAAAGGCCGACAGGTCGAGCCGTTCCGCAGCGGCGGGGAAGAGCGGGAGCAGGGACCGGTAGCGCCGCGCGACGCCGGGGATGCGCTGGAGGAAGGAGCAGGTGATAGGATGCCGCTCGATCTCCGGCGAGACGGACCCCGGCGCGTGCAGCAGGGTGTAGACAGGCGCGCCGGGGAACAGCCGGCAGAGGCTTTCCAGACACCTCTCGCCACCGCGCATGCCCGTCAGCCAGTCGTGGACCAGGGCAACAGTCATAGAGGTCAAAAGATAGGGGTGGAAGCGGTTGCGTGTCAAGATGATTCCGTTAGATCGTCTGTAAAAGAGAGGAGCGATGGGCATGTCCGTTGACAACGCGCTGGACCCCGGCCTGGCGAAGGCCGAGCCGGGCGGGGAGACCCTCTGGTACGACCTCCGGCATCTCGACGTAGAGGGCAGGGGCTGGACGGACACAAAGGCCCCGTACGACCGCCTGCCCGCCAGGGCGGAGGGCCGGGTCCGCGAGCCGGTCTGGAACCTGAGCCGCCACTCCGCCGGGATGTGCGCGCGGTTCGTGACCGACGCCCCGGCCATTCAGGGGCGGTGGACGCTGACCTCCGCAAACCTGGCCATGAACCACATGCCCGCCACCGGGGTGAGCGGGCTGGACCTGTATGTGAAGACGGAGGCCGGATGGTGCTGGCTGGGCGTCGGACGCCCTGCGGCGCAGACCAAC
The DNA here is from genome assembly GCA_964428665.1 of uncultured Gemmatimonas sp. GTDB lineage: Bacteria > Latescibacterota > UBA2968 > SICM01 > SICM01 > SICM01. Next base: position 17,331 of record CAYRZX010000040.1, on the reverse strand, counting down.
GCGGTTCAGCTCGTGGGCAACCTCCCGGACGGAGCGCGCGAGTACATGCTCTATCTTCCGCTCTACAACGGGGTGACGTCGGTGGAGGTCGGCATCCCACGGGATCGCAGGATCGCGAAGGGGCCTCCGCGTGACCCCGGACGACAAAAGCCCATCCTCTTCTACGGTACCTCCATCACCCAGGGGGGCTGCGCCGCGCGGCCCGGCATGGCCTATCCCGCCATTTTGGGGAGACGGCTCAATTATCCGATCATCAACCTCGGCTTCTCCGGGAACGGCAAGATGGAGCCTGAGCTGGCGGATTTGCTGGCTGAACTCGACCCGGCGGTCTACGCCCTCGACGCCCTGCCCAACATGTCGCTCCAGGAGGTGGTCGATCGGGTGGAGCCCTTCGTGCGCACGCTCCGCAAAGCGCATTCGGACACGCCCATCCTGCTCGTGGAGGAGCGGACCAGTTCCAATGCGCCCCTCCTGGCGTCTCGGGGAGAGGGACACCGCGCGAAGCGGGCGGCCCTGAGGAACGCCTACGAGAATCTCACGACGGAGGGGGTCCGAAACCTGCACTACCTGCACGGGGACCACCTGCTGAAGGGGGATGGCGAGGGGACGGTGGACGGGTCGCATCCGACGGACCTCGGCTTTGCGCAGATGGCCGACGCCTTCGAGGTGGCGCTCAGGCCGATCCTCGCTACGGGGCGGTGAGGGCGGGCTTCGCGCTTTTCGTGTGGAAGGGATGGGGCACGGAGGGGTTTCGCGTCTTTCGTGATCCTGCGGACAGAGGCGACCATGCGCATCGTTCAAATCGTCTTGTTGGGCCTGCTGATCTATCTCGCCTGGTGCGGCCTCCTGTTCCTGTTGCAGCGCAGGATCGTGTTCCCCGGCATCCGGGTCGCGACCCCTTCGAGCGCAGCGGACTATTTCCCCGGCCTGGAGAGGGTCTGGCTGAATACTCCTTATGGAAAGGTGGAGGCCTGGTTTCTCCCGCCGCTCCATCGGGACGCAGGCCCCGCGCCTGCGGTGATCTTCGCGCACGGCAACGGAGAGTTGATCGACTTCTGGCCTGAGCAGTTCGAGGCCCTCCGCCGACTCGGAATGGGCGTGCTGCTCGTGGAGTATCCCGGCTACGGGCGATCGGAGGGGACGCCTTCACAACAGACTGTGACAGAGGCGTTTGTCGCCGCCTATGACACTCTTGTCGCAAGGCAGGGCGTGGACCCCTCCCGGATCGTCCTGCTGGGACGGTCTCTGGGTGGCGGCGCGGTCTGCGCCCTCGCCGCGAAGCGACCTGCCGCGGCGCTGATCCTCCTCTCGACCTTCATCAGCGTCCGGGCGCTCGCGCCCCGGTTTCTCGTGCCGGGGTTTCTCGTCCGGGACCCGTTCGACAACCTCGCGGTCGTCCGCGCCTTCGCCGGGCCGGTCCTCGTGGCCCACGGGACGCGGGACGGGCTGATCCCCTACTCGCACGGGGTCGCGCTCTCCCAGGCCGCGCAACGCGGCAGGTTGCTCACCTACGATGCCGGACACAACAGTTGCCCGCCAGACTGGGAGGCGTTCTGGCGGGAGGTGGAGAGGTTTTTGCGCGAGGCCGAGGTTATTCATTAAGCGCAGGCGTTATGGCCGACATCCTCTTCGGACAGTCCTACTACCTTCGCTTCGACGCCAAGATGTGGCGCATGGGGCAGCCCTATCCGCCGCTGGGGACGCTCTACGCGGCCAGCGCCCTGCGGGCGCGGGGGTACGACGTGGCCCTGTTCGACGCCACGCTGGCGGCGTCCGAGGCGGCCTGGGCGGAGGCCCTGGACCGGCATCGCCCCCGCTACGCCGTGATCTACGAGGACCAGTTCAACTATTTCTCCAAGATGTGCCTGCTGCGCATGCGGGAAGCGGCCTTTGCGATGATCCGGATGGCAAAGGAGCGGGGTTGTCAGATCATCGTCTCCGGCTCGGACGCGACGGACCACGCGACGGATTACCACCGGGCCGGGGCGGACTGCATCGTGATCGGCGAGGGGGAGGAGACGCTGGTGGAGCTTCTGGACCGGCTGGAGGGGCGGAGCGAGACGCCGGTGGAGGCCGTCGGCGGGCTGTCCCTGCCCGGCCTGGACGGGGGAGAGATGCGCTCGCCCTCCCGGCCCCTCATCCGCGACCTGGACCGGCTCCCGCTCCCGGCGTGGGACCTGGTGGACGTGGAGCAGTACCGGAGGTTCTGGCGAGAGCGGCACGGCTACCACTCCATGAACATGGTCACCACGCGGGGCTGCCCCTTTCGCTGCAACTGGTGCGCCAAGCCGATCTACGGGCAGCGCTACACGGTGCGCACGCCGGAGAACGTGGTCGAGGAGCTGGCCTATCTGAAGCGTCACTATCGGCCGGACCATATCTGGTTCGGGGACGACATCTTCGGCTTGAAGCCGGGGTGGGTCGGGCGGTTCGCGGGCCTGGCCCGGGCGCAGGACGCCGTGGTCCCGTTCCGGTGCCAGATGCGGGCCGACCTGATGGACGCGGAGACGGTCGCGGCGTTGCAGGAGGCCGGGTGCCGGACGGTCTGGATGGGCGCCGAGTCCGGCTCGCAGAAGGTGCTGGACCGGATGGACAAGGACCTGCGCGTGGAGCAGATCCACGAGGCCGCGGGGCTGCTGCGGGCCGCCGGGATCGAGGTCTGCCTCTTCCTCCAGTTCGGCTATCCCGGCGAGGAGTGGGAGGACATCCGGGCCACGCTCCGAATGGTGCGGGAGATCGGGCCGGACGACATCGGCATCTCCGTCTCCTACCCGCTGCCGGGCACGGCGTTCCACGAGCGCGTTCATGCGGAGCTGGGAGAGAAGCGGAACTGGACCGACAGCGGGGACCTGGCCATGCTCTACCGGGGGACCTACGCGCCGGGCTTCTACCGGCAGTTGCACACGGCGGTTCACAGGATGTTCCGGGTGGAGAAGGGGTGGAGGGAGTTGAGGAGAGAGGCTAGACCTCACCCCCCAACCCCCTCTCCCAGTGGGAGAGGGGGTGCGAGCGGAGCGAGCGGGGGTGAGGTCCGCCGGATCGCCGGGACAGCCTTCCACGCCGCCCTCCTGCCCTTCTCCTGGGCGCGGCTGATATGGCTGCGTCGCAAGGCCAACAGACCAACCTTTTACGAATGACGAAGTGCGAATGACGAATTACGAATGACACCATTCGACCTTCGACCTTCGACCTTCGCTTTATGGACCTCCTTCTCGCCCACGGCTATTTCCTGAATGAGGACCCGAAGGAGCGGCGGATCATGCGGCCCTACCCGCCCCTCGGCCTCCTCTACCTCTCGTCGCACCTGAAGGCGAAGGGCTTCGACGTGGGGGTCTTCGACGCCACCTTCCGGCAGCGGGAGGAATTTGTGGAACTTATTCGGCGAGAGCGCGTTCCGGCGGTCGGTTTATCCTGCAACTTGATGACGAAGGGGAGTGTCCTGAGGATGATGCGGGAGGCCCGCGAGGCCGGGGCGTTTGTGGTCGTGGGGGGGCCGGACCCTCCCTATTATGCAGAAGAATATCTGGCCCACGGCGCTGACGCGGTCGTGGTGGGGGAGGGGGAGAGGACGCTGGAGGAGCTGTTGCCCTGTGTCCTGCGAAAGGGGAAGGCGGACCTGGCCCACATCCGGGGGCTGGTCTACCGGGATGAGCGGAGTTATGTCGTGCGCACCCCGGCCAGGGAGCTGATCGAGGACCTGGACGCCCAGCCGTTCCCGGACCGGGCCGCGGTGGACATCGGCCATTACCTGCGGGCGTGGCGGGGGCGTCACGGCGTCGGGTCGGTCTCTCTGATCTGCAGCCGGGGTTGCCCCTACACCTGCGCCTGGTGCAGCCGGTCGGTGTTCGGGGAGACGCACCGGAGGCGGTCCCCGCGCCACGTGGCCGACGAGGTGGAGCGGATCGTGCAGGACTATCGGCCCGACCTGCTCTGGTACGCGGACGACGTCTTCACGATCCATCATCGGTGGTTGTTCGATTATGCGAATGAATTGAAGCAGAGGGGGTTACAGGTTCCATTTGAGTGCATTTCGCGGGCCGACCGGCTGAACGAAGGGGTCGTGAGGACGCTGACGGACATGGGGTGCGTGCGGCTCTGGATCGGGTCCGAGAGCGGGTCCCAGCGGGTGCTGGACGCAATGGACCGGCGCGTGACCGTGGCGCAGGTCCGGGAGATGACGCGCCTCCTGAGGCGCTACGGCATCCAGACCGGGATGTTCATCATGCTGGGCTACGAGGGGGAGGAGAGGGAGGACCTGGAGGCGACGGTGGAGCACCTCAAGCAGTCGGACCCGGACCTGCTCCTGACCACCGTGGCCTATCCGATCAAAGGGACGCCTTACTACGACCGCGTGGCGGGCCGGATCGTGGCGCAGGGGGCGTGGGCGGACCGGACGGACCGGGACCTGGACGTGGCGGGCCGGCGCTCGGGGCGGTTCTACGCCTTCGCGGCGAGGTGGATGCAGGGGGAGTTGGCGGTCCACAGGCAACTTCAGGGACCGCACAGGAACTATCTGCGTCTCGCCAAGGGGTTTGTCAATGCGAAGGTGGGGAGGATCGGGATGAGGTTGACAGGATAACGGCCCTCTCCTACCCCCATACCCCCCACCCAACCTGTTGCTCCCATTGAGGTCGCGACCCCCTCCCTCTCTCCCGTACGTACGGGAGAGGGAGGGGGCGACAAGGGCCTTATCCACAGGCTTGGGGGAGGGAGAGGGCCTGTCCTTTACCTATTCCCGACCATACTCCCGAATCACAAACTTCTCGAAGAGGTGGGGAATAACGATCTCCCGGACAGGAATGAGGCCGCCCCCTTCGGCGATGCGGGCCATTTCGTCCAGGTCCATGTCCGTAGAGTAGATGAGGATGGCCCTTCCGGCAGGGGTGAGGAAACGCCCGGCGTCGCGGAAGAAGTCGCGGAGGGTCTGATACCCCTCTCCGGCGAACCAGGCCCGCTCCTCGTCGTTGGTCGGAGGTCGGGGATAGAACGGCGGGTTGAAGACGATGATGTCGAAGCGGCGACCTTCAGGAATTGCTGCGAACAGGTCGCTCTCGATGGCCTCGAACCGCTCCGTGACGCGGTTCAGCGCGGCGTTGGACCGGGCCAGGGCCACGGCGGCGGGATGGATGTCTGTGGCCAGGACGCGCGCGCCCTGCCTGGCCGCCAGGATGCCGAGGGCGCCCGACCCCGTCCCCATGTCGAGAAAAGGCTTGTCGCTAAGATTCAGGCGCAGAAGGTGTTGCGCGAGAAATTTCGTGGAGAAGTAGAGGCCGGGATGGAAGACCCCCGGCGTGGCCCGGAGCCGGCAACCGAACAGGGTCGCGTCGCGCAGGCTCAGATGTCGGAGAATCGGCTGAAGGAGAAAGAGGGCAGCGGGGCGAACGAATCGCCTGAGGATGAGGCGCATCCTCACGCCTCCACGAATTCCATCTTGCGCGGCGGGGCAGGGGTCGCGGAGGCGTACTCCTCCGGCGTGAAGCTGTCCACCTGGATGGCGTCGTCGCGCGCCTTCTCCGCCTCGCGCATCAGGTCCGCCTCTTCCTGAGTGACGATCCCCTGCTCCAGGGCCTGCGCCACGAGCTGCTCGGGTCTCTCTCTGGGCAGCCTGCCGGACTGGGTCGCCTCCCGGATCTTCTGGACCACCGACTCGGCCTCGTAGGAGAGCCTGAAGGCCCGCTCCAGCCGGCCCAGGGCCTCGCGGGGATCGGACGGGATGTAGATGCCCTCGGTCAGCGCGTCCCGTTGAGGGCCGGGGGTCTGAAGGGCGCGCGCGATCTGGCCGCCCAGCTCGTCGGAGGGCATCTTCCCGATGGGGTTGAGGCGGGACCAGAGCGCGGCCGGGCCTCGGAAAAGCCAATTCAGACCGGGGAGGTCCAGGTTCTGGTACAGCCCGTCGAACCCCTGCTGGACCTGCGTGAGCGCGTACTGCATGGACCAGTGCAGGAAGGGGAGGTCCTCTCTGCGCCGACCCTCGGCCTCAAACCGGCGCAGGACGGCCACCCCCAGGTACATCCAGGAAAAGATGTCGGCGAACCTCCCCGTGATCTTCTCCCTTCGCTTCATATTCCCCCCCAGCGCAGCCATCGCCACGTCGGACAGCAGGGCAAACAGGGCCGAGGCCCACGCCAGTTTGCGATAATACCTGGCTGCGGGGCCTCTGACCGGCGAGCCGGCCAGGTATCCGCGTGACAGGCTCAACAGTTTCGCGCGGAAGAGGTTGCGCGCAACGTGGCCGAGGTGCCCCCAGAAGGCGCGGTCGAAGGCGTCCAGGTCCCCGGCCCTGAGCGCCCGGATCTCCCGGTAGAGGTAGGGGTGGCACCGGATCGCGCCCTGCCCGAAGATCATGAGCGTGCGCGTCAGGATGTTGGCCCCTTCCACGGTGATGAGAATGGGTGTCAGGATGTACCTGTGGGCGAGGAGGTTGCGGGGGCCGAGCATGATGGCGTTGCCCGCGAGGATGTCCATCCCGTCGTTGACGGCCTTCCGGTAAAGCTCCGTGAAATATCGCTTGGCCATCGCCGTGACGACGGCAGGCTTTGCGCCCCGGTCGAGCGCGCCGCAGGTGTAGCGCCGGGCCGCCTCCATCAGATAGGCGAACCCCCCGATGCGCGCCAGGGGCTCCTCGATCCCCTCGAACCTGCCGATGGGGAGGCCGAACTGCTTGCGGACGGCGGCGTAGGCCCCGGCGACGCGGGCCGTGAGCTGGGCCCCGACCGTGGCCGTGGCCGGGAGCGAGATGCCACGTCCGGCGGCCAGGGACTCCACCAGCATGCGCCAGCCGGCGCCCGCCCCGGCAGCACCGCCGATGATGCAGTCCACCGACACGACCACGTCGCGCCCCTCGGTCGGGCCGTTGTGGACGGGCACGCCCATCGGGTCGTGCCGATGACCGATCTCCACGCCGGGCGTGTCGGTCGGGATCAGGGCGCAGGTGATCCCCGGATTCTCCCCCCTGCCCAGGAGATTCTCCGGGTCCCTGAGCTTGAAGGCCAGGCCCAGCACGGTGGAGACGGCCGAGAGGGTGATGTAGCGCTTCTTCCAGTTCAGCCGGAGGTAGAGCCGCCCGTCTTCGCCCCTGAAGACGACGCCGGTGGCCCGGATGCCCCCTGCGTCCGAGCCTGCGTGCGGCTCGGTGAGGGCAAAGCAGGGCATCTCCTCCCCGCGCGCCAGGCGCGGCAGGTAGTAGGCCTTCTGCTCCTCCGTGCCGTAGTGGATCAGGAGTTCGGCGGACCCCAGGGAGTTGGGCACCATCACCATGAACCCCAGAGGGACGGACCGCGAGGCCAGCTTGCCCACGATGGCGCTGTTAGCCGAGGCCGAGAAGCCGAGCCCGCCGTAGTCCTTCGGGATGATGACGCCGAAGAGCCGGCTCTCCTTGAGATAGTCCCACACCTCCGGCGGCAGGTCTCTGTTCACGTAGGCGTCCCAGTCGCTGACCATCCGGCAGACCTCCTCCACCGGCCCTTCGAGGAACGCCCGCTCCTCCCCGGTCAGGTTGGGGTAAGGCTCGCTGTTCAGACGCTTGAAATCGGGCCGGCCCGAGAAGAGTTCCCCTTCGACCCACACATTTCCGGCCTCGATGACGGTCCGTTCGGTCTCGGAGATGGGGGGGAGGAGGTTCGTCTTTTTCAGGATCGCCATGACCGGGGCCGAGACCAGCCTCCGGCGGACCGGGCGCGCGTTGAGGACCAGGGCCAGGACGCCGAACGCGGTCCAGAGCCAGGCCGGCGCGCCAGAGCCCCACAGGGCCGCGGCCGCAAACAGCGTCCAGAGATAGAGCGGCGCGCCGGTGAAGCCCAGGACGCAGACCAGGAGGACGACGCCCAGGACGCCGATCCAGAGCAGCTCGCCGGACAGGATGGTCGAGGTCAGGAAGTCCATGATAACCCCCAAATAACGTTTTTTACATCGCCCGCCGGTACTGTCCCCCCACCTCATAAAGGGCGCGGGTGATCTGGCCGAGGCTGGCGGCGCGGACGGTCTCCATCAGCTCGGCGAAGAGGTTGCCGCCGGCGAGCGCCACCTGCTTCAAACGCTCCAGGGCCTCCGGCGCTTCGGCCCGATGCCGTCCTTGAAAGGCGCGGAGGTTTTCGACCTGTCTTCGCTTCTCCTCGGGCGTCGCGCGGGTGAGGTCCACCTTTGCGGGGGTCTGGTCCTCCGGGGCGTCCGGGTCCAGAAAGGTGTTGACCCCCACGATGGGCAGCTCCCCGCTGTCCTTCTTCAGCTCATAGAGGAGCGACTCTTCCTGAATCCGGCCCCGCTGGTACTGGAGTTCCATCGCCCCCAGGACGCCGCCCCGCTCGTTCAGGCGGTCGAACTCCGCCAGCACCGCTTCCTCCACCAGATCGGTCAGCTCTTCGATGAAGTAGGACCCCTGCAGCGGGTTCTCATTCCGGGCCATCCCGAACTCCTGCTCGATGATCTTCTGGATTGCCACGGCCCGGCGCACGGACTCGGGGGTGGGGGTGGTGATGGCCTCGTCGTAGGCGTTGGTATGGAGGGAGTTGCAGTTGTCGTAAATGGCCGTGAGGGCCTGGAGCGTGGTGCGGATGTCGTTGAACTGGACCTCCCTGGCGTGGAGAGAGCGGCCGGAGGTCTGGATGTGGTACTTGAACTTCTGGCTGCGCTCGTTGGCGCCGTAGCGCTCCTTCATCACCCTGGCCCAGATGCGCCGCGCGGCGCGGCCCAGCACGGAGTACTCCGGGTCGAGGCCGTTGCTGAAGAAGAAGGAGAGGTTGGGCGCAAAGTCGTCTATGGGCATCCCCCGCGCCAGGTAGTACTCCACGTAGGTGAAGCCGTTGGCGAGCGTGAAGGCGAGCTGGGTGATGGGGTTGGCCCCGGCCTCGGCGATGTGGTAGCCCGAGATGGAGACCGAGTAGAAGTTGCGGATATGGTGGTCGATGAAGTACTGCTGCACGTCGCCCATCATCCGGAGGGCAAACTCGGTCGAGAAGATGCACTCATTCTGGGCCTGGTCCTCCTTGAGGATATCCGCCTGTACGGTGCCTCTGATCACGCGCAGGACCTCCTCCCGGATGCGCTCGCGCTCCTCGGGGCCGGGCTGGTGGCTGTGCGCCCGGACGAACTTCTCCGCCTCCTGGTCTATGGCGGTGTTGAAGAACATGGCCAGGATGGCCGGGGCCGGCCCGTTGATGGTCATGGACACGCTGGTGAGGGGGTCTGTCAGGTCGAACCCGGCGAAGAGGGCCTTCATGTCGTCCAGGGTGGGGGTGGAGACCCCGCCCTCGCCGATCTTCCCGTAGATATCTGGCCGCTCGTCCGGGTCCTCGCCGTAGAGGGTCACGCTGTCGAAGGCCGTGGAGAGGCGTTTGGCCCGGTCGTTCCGGCAGAGGGCGTGGAACCGCCGGTTGGTGCGCTCTGGCCCCCCCTCGCCCGCGAACTGGCGGCGGGGCTCCTCCCCGGTCCGCTTGAAGGGGTAGACCCCCGCCGTGTAGGGGTAGGCGCCGGGCACATTCTCGCTCAGACAGAACCTGAGGATCTCCCCCCAGTCCTCGAACCGGGGGAGGGCCACCCTGGGGATGCGGGCGCCGGAGAGGGTCCTGGTCGCGGTGGGGGTCGAGACCTGCTGCCCGCGCACCTCAAAGCGGTAGGTCTCCTGCGCATACGCCTGCCTGAGCGCCCCCCACCCCTCGATGAGCCGCCAGCAGTCGGGGTCCAGCTCGCGGCGGAGGGCCTCGAAGCGGCTGCGGAGGGCCTGCTGGAGTTCGGGGGCTTCGCACTCGCGGGCCGCGCCGTCGAGCTGGTAGAGCCGGCGGGCGAGGGAGACCTGGCGCTCGGCCCAGACGCGCCGGGCGCGAACGGTCTCCGCGATCTCGCCGAGGTACCGGGAGCGCCTCTCCGGGAGGATGGGGCGCGGGTCTCCGGCCACGACGCCCTCAGGGACCTGAAGCGAGGACCGGAGGGGCCTGCCGAGCAGCGCCTCCAGACGGCCGAGCAGGGCCAGGTAGAGGGCCGTGACCCCCACGTCGTTGAACTGGCTGGCGACGGCGCCGAAGACGGGGAGCCGGGCGTCCGGGAGGTCGCGGGGGAGGTCCCTGCTGCGCCGGACCTGCCGGCGCACCGCGCGCAGGGCGTCCTCGCCGCCCCGCCGGTCGAACTTGTTGACGGCGACCAGGTCGGCGAGGTCCAGCATGTCGATCTTTTCGAGCTGGGTGGGGGCCCCGTAGTCGGGGGTCATGACGTAGAGGCTCAGGTCCGAGATGTCCACGACCGCCGAGTCCCCCTGCCCGATGCCGCTGGTCTCGACGAAGATCAGGTCGAAGCCGGCGGCCCTCAGGACCTGGATCGCCTGGCGCACGGCCTCTGAAAGCTCGGACCCGGAGCCCCGTGTGGCCAGGCAGCGCGTGTAGACGTGGGGGTGGTGGATGGCGTTCAGGCGGATGCGGTCGCCCAGGAGGGCCCCGCCGGTCCTGCGTTTGCTGGGGTCCACGGAGAGGACCCCGATGTGAAGCTGCGGGGCGTCCCTCAGCAGCCGCCGGATGAGCTCGTCGGCGAGCGAACTCTTGCCGGCCCCCCCGGTCCCGGTGATGCCGACGACCGGGGACCGGCGCGCCGCGGCCCGGCCCTCCAGCGCGTCCAGGACTTCCGGGGGGAGGGGAGGGCCTGCGCCATTGCGCTCTGCCTGCGTGATCAGGCGGGCGAGGGGGGGGACGTTCCGGGGGGTGAGACAGGAGAGGTCCCCGTCCAGGGCGACGGGGGGGAGGGGGAAGTCCGCGCGCTCCAGCATGTCGTTGATCATGCCCTGGAGCCCCAGGCGACGGCCATCCTCCGGCGAGTAGATCCGGGTCACTCCGCAGGCCTCCAATGCCTGAATCTCGTCAGGCACGATCACGCCTCCGCCCCCACCGAACACCCTGACGTGCCCGGCCCCCCGTTCGCGCAGCAGGTCCACCAGGTAGCGGAAGAACTCGTTGTGCCCCCCCTGGTAGGAGCTGACGGCCACGGCCTGGACGTCCTCCTGGATCGCCGCGTCCGCGATCTCAGCCACGGAGCGGTTGTGGCCCAGGTGGACGACCTCGGCCCCGGCGCGCTGGAGCAGGCGACGGACGATGTTGATGGAGGCGTCGTGGCCGTCGAACAGGGCGGTCGCGGTGACGAACCGGACCCTGTGCCGCGGGGTGTAGATTTGAGGCGACGACATGGTTACATCTCTCTTTTACACTGGTACCCAGGCGAGGTCGAGGATCGTGTGGGTCGGGTCCTCCGTGCGGAACCACGCCCTCACCTTCAGGCCGATCTCCGGCCTCCCCTCCTTCAGGTAGGACATCATTTTGGTGCATACCCCGTCTATGGAGACCGAGATCAGGGGACACGGCGTGGAGAGTTTAAAGTTGCTGCCCGGGTACTCGATGGTGGTGTGGGTGTAGATCTCGCCGGTCTGCGGCGCCTCGACCCACTCCATCGGCTGCAGGCAATCGGGACAGTAGACCCTCGGCGGCAGCCAGATGCGGCCCTCCGGGCACGCGTGGTTCGGGCAGCGCGTGCCCAGCAGTTTCGAGGCGCGCAGCCCCTCAAAGAACCGGGTGAGGCCGCCATAGGTGTGGATGTGAAAGTAGTTTTTGAGGTTCTTGACGACCAGGGGAGAGAGGCCCAGGGCCTCGCATCCCGGCGCGACCAGCTCGACGGACATGGGACCTCCTCGCGCGTTTTACACCCTCTCCAGAATCGCCATCGTCACGTGGCTGCCGGTGCCGGCGTGGCTGATGGCCGCGCCGCGCCGGGGGTTGGGGACCTGAAGGTCTTCGATGTCGTCCGGCCTGGTCTTGCCAAAGCGCTCCCACATCTTCGGGTCTGCGTGGAATTTAGCCCACCTGTTCTGAAGCTGCCAGAGGACCTCCACGATCTGGAAGATGCCCGTGGCGCCCACGGCGTGCATGGCGCCCAGCAGCCCGCCGGACAGGTTGGTCGGCAGTCTGCCGCCCAGATAGGCCTCGCCGCTCTCGATGAACTCCCGCCCCCGGCCATAGGGCCGCAGGCCGATGTCCTCGTAGGTCTGGATGTCGCTGATGGTGAAGGCGTCGTGGGTCTCCAGGAGGTCCAGCTCCTCCAGGGGGTCGTGGACCCCGGCCATGTGATAGGCCAGATAGGCGGCCAGGCGCGTGGCCAGGAAAGAGGTGAACCCCGGCCAGTCCTCCCTGCGGTCCCTGTACAGGTCCTCAGGCTCATTCGGCAGGCGCAGGACCTCCATCTGCCGCCGGTCCGCCGTCCGGAGGGTGTGGGTTCCGGAGCAGATCGCGGTCAGCCGCACGGGGCGATCCGTCAGTCTGTGGGCCGTCACCTCGTCCGCCAGCACCAGGGCCGCCGCGCCCGTGCTCATCACGCAGCACTCCAGGAAGCTGAGGGGGTCGGAGACCATCTCGTTCTTCAGGACCTCCTCCACGGTGAGCCTCATCGGGCTCTGGGAGAAGGGGGAGGAACAGGCGTAGCGGCGGTTTTTGACCGTGATCCTGGCCAGGGTCTCGCGGGGCACGTGATTTTCGTGCAGGTAGCGCTGGGCCATCAGGGCGTAATAGCTGGCGTACATCCAGCCCAGCTCGGACTCGAAGTTCTTGCAGGCGGCCGAGGCGATGTAGGAGTTGCCCTGTCGGGTGGGCGTCTCGTCCATGCGCTCCCAGCCGGCCACCGGAACCACGTCTGCATATCCCGAGGCGACGGCCATTGCCCCGGCCAGGACCGCGTGGCCGCCCGTGGCCCCGCCGGTCTTCACCTCGAAATTCCCGACGGGGTCGAGGCCCAGGGCGTCGTGCACGCGGGCAGCGGCCAGGAGCTGGTCGCCGAAGTGGTCGGCGAACTGCGAGTAGACGCAGAAGCTGACCATCCTTTTGAACTCCGGCATGGACACCCTGAGGTCGTTCTCCAGGACCGCCATGTTGAAGGCCTCGACCACGAGTTCTTCGGTGGCCTTCTCCGGGTACCGCTTCCGAAAATCCGTCAGGCCTCCCGCGACGACGTAGACCGGCCTGGCGAACCGGGGGATGCGAAGGTTGCCCTCTCCGAAGGTGATCATGGGGTGTCTCTATTCCTGCACAGGAAGTTAGGTCGAGAACCTGATTAAAAAATCGTTGCGGTTCTGGCCCTCACCCCGTCAGGCTGCGCCTGCCACCCCTCTCCCATAAATGGGAGAGGGGAAGCCGAGCGGAGCGAGGCGGGGAGAGGGCCTGTGCGTCAGCGACATCGTTCCATGCACAAGATTTATGAAAAGTTATTTATCGCTCCACGACCAGCGCGGAGGCCTCGCCCCCGCCGATGCAGAGCGCCGCCAGGCCCCGCCTCCTGTCGTAGCGCCTCAGGGCGTACAACAGGGTCACCAGGATGCGGGCGCCGCTGGCGCCGATGGGGTGCCCCAGGGCCACGGCCCCGCCGTGCACGTTCAGCCGGTCCATGTCCAGGCCCAGCGCCTGCCCCACGGCCAGGTTCACGACGGCAAACGCCTCGTTGATCTCGAAGAGGTCGATGTCGCTCAGGGAGAGCGACGCCCTCTCAAGAACCCTGGGGATCACCTTCGCGGGGGCGAGAGTAAACCACTCAGGTTCCCTGGCCGCGGAGGCCTGCGCCACGACCCTGGCCAGGGGCTCGACGCCCAGCGACTTAGCGCGCGCCCCGGACATGACCACGCAGGCCGCTGCGCCGTCGGCCAGCGAGGACGCATTGGCCGCCGTGACCGTGCCGTCCTTCTGAAAGGCCGGCTTCAGGCGCGGGATTTTGTCGAAGTCGGCCCTGCGCGGCTCCTCGTCCTCGGACACCATCTCCGGACCCTTCCGGCCCTCCACCGTGACCGGCGCGATCTCATCCCGGAAGTGCCCCTTCTCCTGCGCCGCCTGCGCCTTCCGGTAGGACTGGACGGCGAAGGCGTCCTGGGCCTCGCGGGAGATGCGGCGCTCACGGGCGCAGCGCTCGGCGGCGTCCCCCATGTGAAAGTCGTTGTACACGTCCCACAGGCCGTCCTTGACGAGGCTGTCCGTCAGCGCGCCGTGCCCCAGGCGATAGCCGGAGCGGGCCCTGTCCAGCAGGTAGGGGGCGTTCGACATACTCTCCATGCCGCCGGCCACCACGACATCGGCGTCTCCTGTCCGAATGGCCTGCGCGGCCAGCATCACGGCCTTCAGGCCGGACCCGCAGACCTTGTTGATCGTCGTGCAGGGGACGGCGTCCGGGATGCCTGCGCCCAGGGCGGCCTGTCGCGCCGGGGCCTGCCCCACGCCCGCCGTCAGCACTTCGCCCATGAGGACTTCGCTGACGTCCTCTCCCTTCAGCCCCGCGCGCCGGAGGGCCTCCCGGATGACGACGCTGCCGAGCTGGGGCGCGGTGAGGGGGGAGAGGGCGCCCATGAAGGACCCGATGGGGGTGCGGCACGCGCTGGCTATAACGACCTGGGCGTCAGACTTGTTCATAATCATAATCCTTCGACCGGCCTGATCTTCAATTCCTCGTCCAGATACCCGGCCCGGACGCCCGGCGAATGCTCAAAAATGAGCAGCCAGCCCTCCTCTATGGCCTGTCTCAGCACCCGCTCCTTGGTCTCCATCGTGGTCTTGGGAAAGAGGTCATATCCCATGACGTAGTGCGTCTTCAGGTGCGAGGGGGTGGGGGCGAGGTCCGCCAGAAAACAGGCCGTCCGACCGCCCGAGCGCACCAGGATGGACTGGTGGTCCCGCGTGTGACCCGGCGTGGCCATCACGGACACGCCGGGCGCGATCTCCTCGTTTTCAGAGGTGAGGACCACCCGCCCCTGCCCTGCGAGCGTCTCATAGGTGTGCGGGAGGTAGGCGGGCCTGCTGCGGGGGTCCGGCTGCCTCGCAAACGCCAGCTCATTCCGGTTGATGCAGTAAGCGGCGTTCGGAAATGCCGGGGCGAGCGCTCCGTGCCCCTCTTTACGGCAGGTCCCGCCCGCGTGGTCCAGATGAAGATGCGTCAGGACCACCTTGTCGATCTCCGCCGGGCGCACGCCCAGGGCCGTAAGGCTTCTCAGGAGGTTCGTCTCAGACTGGTCCACGCCATACAGAAAGGCGAATTTCTCGTCGTAGACGCTGCCGATGCCGGTGTCCACCAGGATCGTCTCCGTGGGCGTCCGGATCAGCAGGCAGTTCAGGCCCAGCAGGATGCGGTTGCGGTCGTCGGCGGGATGGAGTTTCTCCCAGAGCACCTTCGGTATCGTGCCGAACATGGCCCCGCCGTCCAGCCGGAACGCGCCGTCGCTGACCACGAATAGCTCAAACTCCCCGAATTTCATTCCATACCTTGCCGAAACGGGGAGGCGGAGAAGCGGAGAAGCGGTGCAAAACCTCTTGCTCTCTCCGTTTCCCCGTTTCCCCCTTCTCCGTTTCAGGGGATAGGGGAGAGGTGATGGTCAGTGCGCCCGCCCCATCGGGCTTTCGTCCGCCGAGGGGCGATGCACGTTGACCAGACAGGCGACCATGCGCGCCGGGAGAAAGCCCATCGCCCGGATGGAGTGCGGAAGGCGAGAGTCAAAGTAGATGGCGTCCCCGCTGGTCAACTGGTAAGTCTCCTGGCCGACGGTGAACTCCGCAGAGCCTTCGAGGATAAAGTGAAACTCCTCGCCCTCGTGAGACAGGGGCTCCACCTCCTTGCCCTGGCTCGGGGGGATCTCGATGTAAAAAGGCGACATCACCTTGTCGGTCATGCGGTAGGAGAGCGCCTCGTAGCTGTAATTCAGGGCGGCAGCCGTGTCGGTCTGCGGCTGCACCTTCCAGCGCTCGTGGGACCGGACCACCTCGACCCGGCTGGCCGGCGGCCCGGACGTGAAAAAGTGGCTCAGGCTCACGTCGAAGACGCGCGCCAGGTTCATCAGTTCGCCCACCGCCGGCAGGGCGCGCCCCTTTTCGTAGCCCTCCAGTCGATCCTCGGGAACGCCGCTGGACGCCGCCACATCCCTCAGGGTCAGTCCTTTACGTTCCCTGAGCCGGGTGAGTTTTTCGCTGAGGTGTTGTTTGAAAGTCGCCTCGTCCATAGTCTTTGTCACCTTACGTGCGATGAATCGCGCTGCTACTCCGGAAAATCGGCCTGCTCCAGGATCTCCTTCACGTCCTGGATGAACCGCGCGCCTTCGAAGCCATCCACCACGCGATGGTCCAGGCTGATGGACAGGTTCACGATCTCTCTCCGCGCCACCTGACCGTCCACGTAGCGGGGCAGGGCGCGGATGGCGTGCACGCCCAGGATGGCCGACGCCGGATAGTTGATGATGGGCGTGGCCAGGATGCCCCCCAGCCTGCCGAGAGAGGTGATGGTGAACGTGCTCCCCCTCAACTCCGAAGGGTCGAGCTTTCTGGAATGGGCCCGGTCGGCCAGGTCCCGGATCATCGCGGCGAGTTCCGCCACGTCCCGCCCCGCAGCGTCCCGAATCACCGGGACCAGGAGGCCCTCCTCCGTGGCGACGGCGATCCCGAGGTGGACCTTCCCCTTATAGATCACTTCCCCCGTCTGCTCGTCCAGGCAGGCGTTCATCTGGGGGTAGCGGGGCAGAACGCGCACCGTGGCGTGGGCGATGAACGCCAGCGGGGATATCCTCTCCTGACCCTCTGCAAGCGCCCTGCGCCTGTTTTCCAGGGCCGTCACGTCGATCTCTTCCACGTAGGTGTAGTGGGGGATGAGGGCCTTCGCCCGCACCATCCGCTCGGCGATTTGACGGCGGATGCCGCGCAGGGGACGGCGGGTCCAGTCCGGATCATCCGGCGACGCCTGCGCTTCAGGGGATGCGGGCGCGGCCGGAGGGAGGCCTTTTTGCATCTGCTCATAAAACGCCTCCACGTCGCGGCGCATGACGCGCCCCTCCGGCCCTGTTCCGGGGACCTGCGAAAGGTCGAGGCCCAGCTGCTTCGCCAGCTCCCGCACGGCCGGGACGGCGTCCGCCGACCTCCGGGAGGGGAGAGGCGCGGCCGTCGGATGGGCCTGGGGGCGGGGAGGCAGGCGTGGGAAGCGCCGCCTATCCGGGGCGGAGGGGGGAGTGGACAGGGACGGGGAGGGCGCGCTGGCCATTTGGGCCGGAGCCACAGGGGCGCCCTCCGCCTTTTGACCTTCAGCGCGTTCGTCCGGGACGGTCTCCACAGGCCCGGCGTCCGACCCTGTCGGGGACTCGCCGGGCGCGACGCCGTCGTCGATCTCGATCAGAACCTGTCCCACCGGGATGACGTCCCCCTCCTTGCCGCAGAGCCGGTGGACGCGGCCCGCCCTGGGGGACGAGATTTCCAGCAGGGCCTTGTCGGTCGTGACCTCTGCGATGGGCTGGTCCTCGCGAACGGCGTCGCCCTCCCGCACAAGCCACTGGACCACTTCGGCCTCCGCGATGCCTTC